>CAJZFF010000130.1 GCA_915069725.1 uncultured Actinomyces sp. | reverse complement strand
CGTCGTGCAGCAGCTTCTTGATCGGAGTGCCGTGCCAGGTCTGGAGCAGGTGCTGCCCCTCACGCTTGGAGAACCAGGAGGGAAGGTGGTCGTTGGTGACGATGACCCGTGAGGTGCGCAGCGCCTCCACCCATTCCTGTGATCCGACGACGACGGGGCGCGCACCCGACGGCACTGGAACCGTCCCGTCGACGACCGACCACCACAGGGGCGCGGTGATGCCGTGAGCCGCCAGGTCCTCGCATATCGCGGCCGGATTGTCTCCCCCGCTGCGCCCGCCGAAGGACTCCAGGAAGACTCCCGCTCTCAGGGCCTTGGGCTCACGCTCAATGAGGAGCCGATGCCCCCGTCGCGAGCGCTCCTGAGGCGTCAGCGGGGGGATGACGGCCACAGCCACGGAGCCGTTCCGACGGGTGATGATCCGCGCGAGACGCGCAGGGCGCCCGGAGCCCGCCGGGAAGGAGGTGCCGTCGGGTGCCACCGCGGAGCCGGTGGGCGCTGGGGCGACGGGAACCTCGATGGCGGGACCGTCGATCTCCTCCCCCGCCAGACAGGCACCCTCAATGCAACGGTCGGGCTCGTCCTGCGACGCGGCGCTCCAGCTCATCGGGTGAGTCCCCAGCTCGACGTCGGGATCGACCAGGTCAATACTCGCCGACCACCCGCCATCCGATGCCAGATCGGCGGACGCGGTCATCGGGCCGCTGTTTCCAGCACTGTCGCCGAGGACAATGTTCAGCCTCGCCGGGGCCCCCGTCACCGTTCCGCTCAGCATCAGCGTTGCGTCGATGTCCAGGCGTGCAGCGAGGAGCACGACGCCGATCGGGCTGCTGGGCAGCAGCGCGCTCCCCGGGCTCCCGCTCTCCACCGGAGCGGCCTGGAGCAGCCCCCGTTGACTGCGCACCGCCAGGCGCATCCCGGGCTCCGGCGGCGCCGGGCGCCACCTGCTGGAGCCGGCCGGTTGCGGCATCCATGCCCACACCCGTCGCCCCGCCACGCGGGTCACCACCCGGAACCAGACGGAGCGTCCCGGTTCGAGCTGCAGACGCACCACGATCCCCGAGGACAGGTAGGAGCGCCACGGGTCGCCGGCCTCCAGGTCAGCCCGGGGCGCCTCGCAGCGATCCACCTCGCCGTGTCCTCGAACTCTCCCGGCCTCGTCGACCACCTCAACGATCGGACGGTCGATCAGGCTCGGGTCGACTCCCCGGACCCAGGCGCTGCCGCGCACCTCCAGGGTCCTGGGGCCGCCCCAGCGCGCCGAGTCGATACTGACGTGCAGTCCCAGGTCGACGTCTCGGACCTGGGTGAGCCGACGGGGCACCGTGAGCCCTTCCAGGAAGCGCCGCTCGGGTCGCAGCGCCCCTGCCTCAATGGTCAGGGGAAGGTGGCTCAGGTCCTCGCAACGCCGACCGACCAGCTCCTCCAGCTCCACGGCACTGGCCGGATCGTCCTGGATGAGGAGCCACAGCACGAGTCGGTCGAGCAGCTCGATCGCCTCCCACACGAGGTCGTTGGCGTCGGCGAGCGCCCTTCTCGCGGTGCGGCGCAGCCTGCCGGCGAAGTCGGGCCCCTCCCGGTGCACAACCTCAGCCAGACGAACCAGGTCCTGACTCAGGCGTCCGGCGACCAGGCGCCGACGCACCGCCTCCGGAGCGTCGGCGGCCAGCTGCGCCAAGGCGTCCACCTCCGCCAGGAGGCCGCCGGGATCCGTGTCCGCGCTGAGGCCACGGGCCGCAGAGCCGGCGCGCCAGGTGTAGACCTCCTCATCCAGGATGTCCATCCGGGTTGCGGCCAGAAGCACCGCGAGAGTCCTGGCGGGCAGTGACACGGCGGGGGCGCGGAGTGCACCGGGCCGTCTCTGCGATACCCACAGGCTTCGGCGCGCCATGACAGCGCCGGCCACCAGCTCCTCAGCCGCCTCGGGCACCCGAGCCAGCGGCTGCGCGAGGCGAGGCGCGCGGGGAGGTACCGGCCCCGGCCCGGCCCCGGTTGCCGGTGTCAAGGACCGCGAGCGCGCGACGACGACGTCGGAGCCCGACTGCTCCAGGCACTCAATCATCGACTGGCAGGCACCGCCGACAAATCCGTCCCCACCGTCAACGACGGTGACCAGGCCTCCCCTGGCTCGTTTCAGGGCGGTATCCAGCCAGCCATCCGGGCCAGCGCCCCGGTGATCGTCCCGGTCGCAGGACACGACCCGGACGCGCCGGTCCCTGGCGGACAGGCCGGTGGCCACCTGCTCGCCGGAGCTCAGCGCATCGGCCCCCGGACCGACGACGACCAGGACCTCCAGGTCCCTGAAGGTCTGGTTGAGTACGGAGCGGATGGCCCCTTCCACGTGAGGACCGGTCCCGGCCGCCCGGACGATGACGCTGAGTCGGGGCCGGTGCACGCCGCGCACAGCGGCACCGATGAGACGTCTCAGACGCCTGCCGCCCATGTCCTTCTACCCTGTCAGCTGGGGAGCTCGGGCGCGCCAGAGCCCCGTGGCGTCGATGACGCTGCGCCCCTCGAGCAGGTGCGGATCGAGGTCGGCGAACTCCTGGTGGGCAACCAGCACTGCCACGACATCAGCCTGCTCAACGGCCTGCCGCCACCCGGTCAGCCGCACGTTGTCCCACCGTGCCAAGGACGCCGGGAGCTCCGTGGCGTGCGGCTCGGCCACCAGGATCCGGGCATGGGGCGCGGCGGCGGCCACCTGCTCGGTGATCGCAAGCGCCGGCGACTGGCGCAGATCATCGACATCGGCCTTGAAGGTCAGGCCGAGCACCGCCACGGTCGGCGAGGACACGGGCTCCATCGCCTCAAGGATGCGTCCGATGTAGTGGGCCGGCCGGGAGTCATTGACCTGGCGGGCGGTGCGGATGAGCCTGGTCTCCTCCGGAGCGCTGGACACCAGGAACCAGGGGTCCACGGCGATGCAGTGGCCGCCCACGCCGGGGCCCGGCTGCAGAATGCTCACCCGCGGATGGCGGTTGGCCAGGTCGACGAGCTCCCAGACATCCACCCCGACCCGCTCGCAGACGAGGGCCAGCTCGTTGGCGAAGGCGATGTTGAGGTCGCGGAAGGAGTTCTCCGTCAGCTTGGTCATCTCGGCGGTGGTGGCGTCGGTCAGGACCAGCTCGCCGGCGCAGAAGGTGGCGTACAGGTCTCTGGCCAGGTGTGAGGCCTGGGGGGTCAGGCCGCCGATGACCCGGGAGTTGGTCACCATCTCCGTCATGATGCGCCCGGGCAGTACGCGTTCGGGGCAGTAGGACAGATGCACCTGGGGCCGAGAGCCGCTGCCGTCCGTTGACAGGTCCGGGCGCATCGAGCCGATCGCCTCAGCCAGGGCCCGAGTGGTGCCGGGCGGGCAGGTCGACTCCAGGACGATGAGCTCTCCGCCTGTCAGACGGGGTGCGATCTGCCTGGTGGCGGCCTCCACCAGGGACAGATCGGCCACGTGGTCCGGGCCCATCGAGGGGGTCGGCACCGCGATGATGTAGGTCCGCGCCGAGGGCGTCTCCATCTGGGCGCGCAGGCGGCCGGTCTCGACCTGTTCGGCCAGCACGGTGGCCAGTCCCTCCTCGAGGAAGGGAAGCTCTCCACGATTGACGGCCTCGACACGTTCCCGGACCCGGTCCACGCCGACGACGTCGAGCCCGGCGCGGGCCAGGACCGCTGCCGTGGGCAGGCCGATGTACCCCAGCCCGATGACCGCGACGTCGACTACTTCTACTTCAGCAGCGTCAGTCATGAGTCGTGCATGCGTCTGTGCGCGTCCCATGAGGCTCTCCCCCGGGACGCTGCGCCGTGCGTCACGAGTCCTCATCCCTAGTTCACCGTGGCGGGAAGCAGCTCGACGGCGTCGGGGTACTCGGCGAGATAGGCGCTCACCCGGTCCTCGGCGAAGGCCTTGAACAAGGGGGCGTCCGCGTCGGCGTCGAGCGTGACGATGGACTGCCCGTCCGCGGAGGTTCCCGTACCGGCGGTCGGCACGGTCATGAAGGCGATGTCGTTGCTGTGGAGGTGGCGCGTCTCCAGGGCCAGGGACTGCATCTGGTTGAGCGTGAAGGACTCGTCCACGGCGACTGTCCGCGATGCGGTCTTGAGGAAGGAGTACAGCGCCGTGGGACTGCTCAGGGTGCCGTTGGTCAGGACCCTGCTCACGATGGAGCGCATCCAGGTCTGCTGGCGCTTGACGCGGTCGAAGTCCCCGTTGGGCAGAGAGGAGCGCTCGCGGGTGTAGGCCAGGGCCTGTTGCCCGTTGAGTACCTGAGCCCCTGCGCCAAGCTCCTTGCCGGCGAGTGTCTGAGGCGTCTTGAGATTGACTCGCACTCCACCGATCTCGTTGGTCAGCGCGACGAAGGACTCGAAGTTCGCCACCGCGAAGTGGTCGATGTGGATGCCGGTGAGGTTCTCCACGGTGTGGATCGTCAGCGAGGGCCCCCCGTAGGAGTAGGCGGCGTTGATCTTGCCCTGGCCATGACCGGGGATCTCCACCCATGAGTCACGGGGGATCGACATGACTGAGACCGTCTTCCGGTCTCCGCTGACCTGAACGATCATGATCGCGTCCGTGCGCTGGGCCCCCTCCTTCCACTGGGAGGGGTCGGAGGCGGAGGTGCGTGAGTCGGTCCCCAGGACCAGGATGTTGACGGCCGGCTCCTCGCCCGCGGCCACCTTCTGCTGCGGGGCCCGCGTGGGAATGCCCGCGAAGGGATCGGCGATGAACTCCATGCCGGAGGCGATGGAGTGTCGCACCCACAGGGCCAGGCCTCCTGTGGCCAGGGTCAGAACCAGGAAGATCGCCAGGACACTGAGAAGGGCGATCCTCCATCCTCGTCCGGGACGGCGCAGGGCGCTGCCTGCACTGCGCGCCGAGGTCGTGTCAGCCCCTGACGAGGCGGCTTTAGCATCGCCCTTTTCAATCGGACTGCTTTCGGGTTCTGGTAGGAGGGACTGAGTCATGGGCCAATGGCACCACATATTTCTCGAGCGTTTTGCCCGGAATCCCCTTGTTTTAGGAATTCCGGGCAAAATGCTCATGAAATGAGATGCAACTGAGACCGCCGCAATCTCGCTGTCACCATTTCATGTCACATAAACAATATCTTTCTGGACGTTCAGAAGGAATATCGTCGGTGGTTTTATGAACGAGGAGGCACGAGCTGATACATCCACCCGTAGGGATCCTCGGCGCGGCCGGTCTGAATGGCGGTGAGCCGGTCGTGAATCTGCCGGGTGACCTCACTGCCCTCGATGCGGGCGTCGAAGCCCTCGCCCTTGAGATGCCCCAGAGGCACGACGACGGCGGCGGTCCCACAGGCGAAGACCTCACTGACTCGGCCCGACTCGATGTCTGCAAGCAGTCCCTGCAGGCTGATGGTCTCCTCCACGACGTTGCGCCCGGAGTCGCGCAGCAGGCGGATGATGGCGCTGCGAGTGCAGCCCTCGAGGATCGTCCCGGTCAGGCGCGGTGTGCGCACGGTCCCGTCGGCGTCGACGACCATGAGGTTCATGCCGCCGAGCTCCTCGATGTTCTCCTGCGAGACGTCGTCGAGGAAGCAGACCTGGTCGCAGCCCTGCGCGTAGGCCTCCTGCTGGGGAAGCAGGGAGGAGGCGTAGTTGCCTCCGGTCTTGGCCGCCCCGGTCCCTCCGCGCCCGGCACGGTGGTACTCGGTGGTCACCCAGATGGAGACGGGCTCCAAGCCGTGAGGGAAGTAGGAGCCGGCGGGAGAGGCGATGACGTAGTAGTCCACCACAGCGGCGGGGCGCACGCCCAGGAAGGCCTCGGAGGCGAAGGCGAAGGGACGCAGGTAGAGGGACTCACCCTCACCTGAGGGCACCCAGGCGGCGTCGGCGCGCACCAGATCCACCAGGGAGGCCACGAAGTCCTCCTCAGCCAGCTCAGGCAGAGCCATGCGCCGGGCGGAGGCGTTGAGGCGCGCCGCGTTGTAGCGGGGGCGGAAGGTCCACACCGATCCGTCCTCGTGCCGGTAGGCCTTGATGCCCTCGAAGA
>CAJZFF010000129.1 GCA_915069725.1 uncultured Actinomyces sp. | reverse complement strand
TGCTGAGAGTCTGAGGCAACGGACTGGACAGCGGATGGCTTAGCGGGCTGGCTGGAGAACTGGCTCATGGCCCCATCATGGCTCATCTCCCCGCACAGATTCCTCAACGATCAGTCAAGAGAAGGACCTGTCACGGATCGCAGGCGAAGACACCTGCGCATTCTTGAGGACGGACCGGGAGAGGGACCGGGACGTGCGGCGACAACCGACGAGAAGGAAGAAAGGCCCGCATGGCGGCTGACCGGCCATGCCATGATGAGTCGATGCCCGCCGAACAAGACGCCCTTTTCCCAGGTAAGCAGTTCATCTCCACCGTGCTCGAGGCGCTGGAGACCAAGACCCGGATGACCGGGGTGATCGCCCACCGTTATCTCATGCGCGCGGCCATGGCCGGCATGATCGTGGCGATCTTCTATATCGTGAACTACGCCATTGTCGGTGTCTTCGACGGTCTTCACGTCGGAGAGACCTCTCTGGCAGGGATCGGCAAGCTCCTTGGGGCACTGGCCTTCGGCCCCGCTCTGGTCTTCATCTACTACACGAAGTCCGAGCTGCTCACCAGCAACATGATGGTGGTGGTCATCGGCTACTACTACAAGCGGATCTCAGCGTGGAGGGCCCTGAGGGTGCTGGTCATGTGCCTGGCCGGCAACTTCGCCGGAGGGCTGGTCTTCGCGGCCATGTACCGCTTCTCCACCCTTGTGGAGGCGGCAACCGCCGAGCAGGCCGTGCACTCAGTGGACGCCAAGCTCCACTACCTGTCGTCGGCCTCGGGGATCGGGGACCTCTTCGTGCGGGCGGTCCTGTGCAACTTCATGATTAACCTGGCAATGCTCCTCATCTACAACGGCTTCATCCGCGAGGACTGGTCCAAGATCTTCGCGATGCTCATCTCCGTGTTCGTCTTCGCCTTCCTCGGTCTTGAGCACTCAGTGGCCAACACGGTCCTGTTCACCGTCGTCGGCCTGACACACGGGATCGATGTCCTTCCGGCGCTGGGGAACGTGGTCGTGGCGCTGCTGGGCAACTTCGTGGGTGGCGGGCTGCTGATCGGCGCCTACTACGCCTACGCCAATGACGACTCCCGCTGGTTGCGCCGCCAGCCCCACCACGACGAGGCGCAGGCGGCCATGTAGCCGAGTGCTTCGAGGTGGTGGGACCGGCGGTGCGGCTCAGTCAGAACCCCCGACCGTCGCCGGCGCGCACGTCGCGGGCGGCGGCGAGCTTGGACTGCATTCCGTAGATCTCGATGAAGCCCCGCGAGGAGGACTGGTCGAAGGTGTCTCCGCTCTCGTAGGTGGCCAGGTTGAAGTCGTACAGGCCCGTCTCGGAGCGGCGCCCGTTGACGGTCGCCCGACCGCCGTGCAGGACCATCCGGATATCACCGTTGACGTAGCGCTGCGTGTCCTCGATGAAGGCGTCCATGGAGCGCTTGAGCGGGGAGTACCACTGGGCCTCGTAGACGAGATCGGCCCAGGTCTGCTCCATGCTCCGCTTGTAGCGGTGCTGCATGCGCTCCAGGGTGACGGCCTCGAGCGCCCGGTGGGCCTCGATCAGGGCCACGGCGCCGGGGGCCTCGTAGATCTCGCGGGACTTGATCCCCACGAGCCGATCCTCGACCATGTCGATACGCCCCACGCCCTGGGCGCCGGCCCTGCGGTTGAGCTCTTGAATCGCCTCCAGAGGGCTGACGTCGCGACCGTCGATGGCTACGGGGATGCCCTCCTTGAAGGTGAGGATCACCTCGTCGGGCAGGGGCGGGTAGGCGGGGTCGTCGGTGTAGACGTAGACATCCTTGGTGGGGGCGTTCCACAGGTCCTCGAGGTACCCGGTCTCAATGGCGCGACCCCAGACGTTCTGGTCGATGGAGAAGGGGTTGTGCTTGGTGGTCTCGATCGGCAGGTTGTGCTTCTCGGCGTAGTCGATGGCTACGTCACGGGTCAGCGCCAGGTCGCGTACCGGGGAGATGCAGTCCATGTCGGGGGCCATGGAGGTGATGGAGACCTCGAAGCGGACCTGGTCGTTGCCCTTGCCGGTGCAGCCGTGCGCCACGGTGTGCGCGCCGAACTCGCGGGCGGCCTTGACCAGGTGGCGGGCGATGACGGGGCGGGACAGGGCCGAGACGAGCGGGTAGGTCCCCTCGTAGAGGGCGTTGGCCTTGAGGGCGGGCATGCAGTAGTCGTTGGCGAACTCATCGCGGGCGTCGGTGACATAGGCCTCGACGGCGCCGCAGTCGAGGGCTCGCTGACGGATCACCTCAAGGTCCTCGCCACCCTGGCCGACGTCGACGGCGACGGCCACAACCTCTCGACCGGTGGCCTCGCCGATCCAGCCGATGGCGACGGACGTGTCCAGGCCTCCGGAGTAGGCCAGGACGACACGGTCCTTGTGGATGCTCAATGGGATCACTCTTCTCTTCGTGATGACGCCGCTGCAGCGGCGCCGAGGTGACGGGGGATGTCAAGGGTGGTGGGGAGAGGTCAGGCTCGGGCCGAGGGGTCGGCCAGGGCGAGCAGGTGTCTGGCCACGTCGGCCGCGACCTGGGCGCCGCGGGTGATGACCAGGACGGTGTCGTCGCCGGCGATACACCCCATGACCCCGGGCATCATGGCGTCGTCGACGGCCCCGGCGAGCAGCTGGGCACCGCCGGCGGGAGTTCGCAGGACCACCTGGGGGCCGGCCCACTCGGCGGTGACGAGCAGCTCGGCGCACCACCGGGCCAGACGGGGGGTGGTGTGAGCGCGCAATGAGTCGTCGGTCTCCTCCGCCTCGGAGAGGGTGTCGGCATGGACCTGGCCGGGGGCGCCGGCCTCAGGCATGGAGTAGATGAGCTCTCCACCCGGGGCGCGGATCTTCGTGGCCCGCAGCTCCACCAGATCCCGCGAGAGCGTGGCCTGAGTGGTGCTGATTCCGCGCTGTGCCAGGGCCTTGCGCAACTCGGCCTGCGAGCGGATGCGTTCGCGCGACAGAATCTGGACGATGCTGGCGTGCCTGGCGGTCTTGGTCCCGGGCACCAGGGGGGCCGTTGCCTCCAGATCACGCTGAGAGGCCTCGATGGCGGCGCTCATGAACCGGCCTTCTCTGACTGTGCCCGGGCAAGGACCTCGGACAGCGTGGTGGTGAAGACTCCGGCGTCATCGTCGGAGAGGATGAAGGGGGGAGCCAGGCGGATCGTATCGGGGCGCGGCGCGTTGACGATGAAACCGCGGGCCGCCAGGGCAGCGGCGATCTCAGCAGCGGGTGGGAGCCCGTCGTCCAGCCCGATGCCGAGCAGCAGACCCCGGCCGCGCACCTGGTCGACTCCGTCAACCGCTGCCAGCTCCCTGGACCAGGCCGAGCCGAGCTGCTGAACCCGCTCCAGCAGGGACTGGCTGCGGATGGTCCCGATGACGGCGAGCGCTGCTGCACAGGCCACCGGGTTGCCGCCGAAGGTGGTGCCGTGCTGCCCCGGCTCGAGGAGAGCGGCGGCCTGCCCAGTGGCGACGACCGCGCCGATGGGGATTCCTCCGCCCAGTCCCTTGGCCAGGGTGACGACGTCGGGGACGACGCCCGGCGCCAGCAGGTGGTGGGCCATCCAGGCGCCGGTGCGTCCCATTCCGGTCTGGACCTCATCGATGATGAGCAGCGCGCCGGCGGCCTCGGTCAGCTCGCGGGCCGCCTCCAGGTATCCGGCGGGCAGCTCACGCACCCCGGCCTCACCCTGAATGGGTTCGACGACGAGTGCCGCCACATCCGGCCCCAGCGCGGTGCGCAGGGCCTCGATGTCGCCGGCGGGGACGAACTCGACTCCTCCGGGCAGCGGCTCGAAGGGCTCGCGGTAGGCGGCCTTGTGGGTCAGGGCCAGGGAGCCCATGGTGCGCCCGTGGAAGGCGTCGGTCAGGGCGAGGACGCGCGGGCGCTCCGCCCCCCCGTGGCGCCGCGCGATCTTGAAGGCCCCCTCGTTGGCCTCCGTGCCGGAGTTGGCGAGGAAGACCCTGGAGTCGGCCGGGTCGGCGGCGGGGAAGACGAGTCCGATGAGCTCCTCGGCGAGGGTGATCTGCGCCGGGGTGGTGAAGAAGTTCGACACGTGCCCCAGTTCGGAGAGCTGCTCGGTGACGGCCCGGATGATCGCGGGGTGCGCGTGCCCCAGGCAGTTGACGGCGATGCCTGCCAGCAGGTCGATGTACTCCTGACCGTCGGCGTCCCAGACGTGGGCGCCCCTCCCCCGGACCAGGACCCGGCCGGGGGTGCCGAAGGTGTTCATGACGGCGTCGGTGTAGCGCGCCAGCCAGCCGGCGTTGCCGGTGCCGGGCCCCTTCGCCTCCGCAGTGGGTGCCGGTGCTTGCGAGGAGTGGGTCATAGGCTCTTGCCTCCGTTCAGCGGCGGGACCGGAGCGTCTCCAGGGTGGATGACGGTACCGACTCCCTGGTCGGTGACGATCTCGAGCAGCATGCTGTGGGCCTGGCGTCCATCAACGACGTGCGCCTGCCCGACTCCCCCGTAGACGGCCCGCAGGCAGGCCTCCATCTTGGGGATCATCCCGGCCTCGAGCGTGGGCAGGAGCTCCTCCAGCGCGGCGGCACTGATGAAGGGCACCAGTGTGCTGCGGTCGGGCCAGGCGGAGTAGAGCCCCTCGACGTCGGTGAGCATGAGCAGGGTGCGGGCCTTGAGGGCTACAGCGATCGCGGCGGCGGCCGTGTCGGCGTTGACGTTGAGGACGGTCTCGGAGTCCGTCGTCAGCGGGGCGACCGAGGAGATGACCGGGATGCGGCCCTGGTCGAGCAGATCGATGATGGGCTGAGGACTGACGTCGACGACGTCGCCGACCAGGCCGACGTCGACCTTGTTCCCGTCCACCGTGGCCAGGCGCTGCCGGGCTCGCAGGAGCCCACCGTCCTCACCGCTGATACCGACGGCGGCGGAGCCGTCGGTGTTGAGCAGAGAGACGAGCTCGCGCTGCACGGAACCGGTGAGCACCATGCGGACCACGTCCATGACCTCGGGGGTGGTGACACGCAGTCCTCCGCGGAACTCCGAGGCGATGCCCAGCCGCTTGAGCATCGCGTTGATCTGGGGCCCGCCGCCGTGAACGACGACGGGGCGCACCCCGACCTGGTGCAGGAAGAGGATGTCCTGGGCGAAGGCGCGCTTGAGCTCATCGTTGACCATGGCGTTGCCGCCGTACTTGATGACCATGGTGGCGCCCTTGTAGGTGCGCAGCCACGGCACGGCCTCCAGCAGGACGGATGCCTTGGTCTGTGGGTCGAGAGGGGTACGTTTCATGTCGTGTAGTCCGCGTTGATGGAGACGTATCCGTGAGTGAGGTCGTTGGTCCACACGGTGGCCTGGGCCGGGCCCGCCGACAGCTCGATGTCGATGCGGGTCTCGCGTGGGCTCATGTCCACCGCGTCCCGGTTGGGTTGGGGGGCGCCGTGGCTGAAGATCGTGATGCCGTTGATAGCGACGTCGACCTCGTCGGGGTTGAAGGGGCAGACGTCCTCGGGAACGGTCCCCAGCTGGGAGAGGATGCGCCCCCAGTTGGGGTCGGCCCCGGCGACGGCGCACTTGAGGAGGTTGGAGGAGCTGACGGTGCGGGCTGCGGCCTCGGCGGCCTCCTCGCTGACGGCGCCGGAGACGGTGATGGCGATGTCGTGGGTGGCGCCCTCGGCGTCGGCCACCAGGCGCCGGCCGAGCCGGCTCATCACCTCAGTGAGCGCCTCGTCGAGCTCGCCCTGGGAGGGAGTGGTGCCCGAGGCTCCGGAGGCCAGCAGGAGGACCGTGTCGTTGGTGGACATGCACCCGTCGGAGTTGATCCGGTTGACGGTTCGCATCGTGGCGGAGGCCAGGGCGTCCTGGGCCTGCTCAGGGGTGAGGACGGCGTCGGTGGTGATGACAGCGAGCATCGTGGCCAGCCCTGGGGCCAGCATGCCCACGCCCTTAATCATGCCGCCGATGGTCCAGCTCTGCTCGCCGGTACCGACCGTGAGAGCGTCCTCCTTGGAGACGGTGTCGGTCGTCATGATGGCGGTGGCGGCGTCG
>CAJZFF010000128.1 GCA_915069725.1 uncultured Actinomyces sp. | reverse complement strand
TCCGGCATCCGGGCTGGTGCTGTGCCCGGCCAGGCGGGCCAGCGCGGGCGCCACGATGGTCGTGAAGGAGACCAGGACACTCACCGGGTTGCCCGGCAGGCAGATGATCGGCACCCGCCGGCCGTCGTCGGCGAGCACCCAGCCGTGCCCCTGGGGCTTGCCCGGCTGCATGGCCACCTTGACGAAGTCCAGATGCACCGGGGCCTGCTCGCTCCGCTGAGCCTTCGCCAGCATCGTCAGAGGATCGAAGGCCCCCGCGGACACGCCCCCGGAGGTGACGATGAGGTCGGCACCGGACGCAGCCTGCTGCAACACTTCAGCCAGGGCCTCGGCCGTGTCGCCGCTGCGGGCCACGCTCGTGCACACGGCACCCTGCTCGGCGACCAGCCCGGCCAGCAGCAGGGAGTTGGAGTCGGGAATCGTCCCGGGCTCCAGCGCCTGGCCGGCGTCACGCAGCTCGGCCCCGGTGGAGACCACGGCCACGCGCACCTGCGGACTCACCAGCACCGAGCCGAGCCCCACGGAGGCCAGGGCGGAGATGGCCGCCGCCGACAGTCTCGTCCCCGCCGCCATGACCGGATCGCCCGCCGCCACGTCCTCCCCGGCACGGCGCACGCTGAGCCCAGGGGCTACTGCCGCGCGGATCTCGACGCGCTCGGGAAGCGGGTGCGGGCCGGGAGCCTGATCGGTGTCCTCCACCTTGACCACTGCGTCCGCGCCCTCAGGCAGCATCGCCCCGGTCATGATCCGTTGGGCGGTTCCCTCCGCGAGGGGCCGCGGTGCGGCGCCGGCCGGAACGTCCCCGCTCACCGGCAGAACCACGGGCGTCTGCGGGCAGGCGCCGGTCGTGTCCTTCGCGCGCACCGCGTAGCCGTCCATCGCCGAGTTCGTCCACGGCGGCACCGGGACGGCGGCGGTCACGTCCTCGGCCAGCACCCTGCCGTGCGCCTGTCCCAGCGCCAGGCGGCTGCCTTCCAGGGGCGACAGGGCCCCAAGCACCTGGGCGACGTAGTCCTCCAGGGGAATCATCTGCGCCATAGCGGTCCTTCCTTCGGTGGGCGCCCTGCGGGTCGCGACTTCAGGGCGGGTGGTCGCGCGGCCGGTGCCCGAGCACCCGGGTCCTATCATGCCCGTTCAGCCGGGGAAGCCCACATGGGTATGCTCGCGGCCGACCATCCGATCATCCCCTGCCCGCCGCCCCGATCGAGGAGAACCCGTGACGCTCAGCCCTGACCAGCCCAGCCGGCCGCTCCCGGCTCCCACGGCCCGCGTGGTCCGCGCCGAGGTCACCGAGGCACCCATCAGCGTCACCGAGCTCGCCGACGCCGTCCAGGACGCCGCCGCCGGCGCCGTCGTCACCTTCGAGGGCGTGGTCCGCAATCACGACGCCGACCGCGCCGTCACCGGCATCGGTTACTCCTGCCACCCCACGGCCGGCCAGGTTGTTAAGCAGATCGCCCAGGACGTGGCCCAACGGGGTCGGGTGCGCGCCCTCGGCGTCGTTCACCGCGTCGGCGACCTGAGCGTTGGGGAGGCGGCGCTCGCGGTCGCCGTCAGCTCCGACCACCGCGCCGAGGCCTTCGCCGTGTGCAGCGAGATCGTCGAGGAGGTCAAGAAGCGCCTGCCCGTGTGGAAGCGCCAGACCTTCACCGACGGCTCGAGCCAGTGGAGCAACATCGCCTGAGCGGCCCTCCTTCTCACCGAGTCAGGCGTTCGGCGCGCAGCCGCGCGGAAGAACGGTCGGGCTGCGCGAGAACCGCCCGGCTCGATACCGGTTGTCACCCGCCGGCGAAGGGCGGGAGCACGTCGACGGCGTCGCCGTCGGCCAGGGGCGTGAGCGAGTCCGCCGGGGTGGAGACCGAGTTGACGAGGAAGCTGCAGATCGGGATGACCCGCGCCATCTCCAGGCCCCGCCCGGAGAGCTGCTCGCGCAGAGCCGCCAGGGTCGTGTCGGCGGGCAGGTCCAGGCGCTCCTCGGGGCGGCCGGCGGCCTCAGTGGCCGCGGCGAAGTAGCGCAGGGTCACGGAGATCTGCTCCGGACTCGCCTGCGCGACCGTCTCAGGGGACGGATCGGGGGAAGGACTCATCGTGGTGGCTCCTAACGACTCGGGTCAGCCACCGATGGCCGACATGGTGCGCTGCGGGCGGGCGAAGCCGTCGCTCTCGGTGTGGGGACTGTCCGAGCCGTGCGCGCGGGGCTTGTCCCAAGTGGCGCCGGCCCAGATGCGGATGAGTTCGTCGTCGTCGACCCCGGCGCGCATGGGGCCGCGCAGGTCCGTCTCGGTGCTGGAGAACAGGCAGGTCATGAGACGCCCGTCGGCCGTGATGCGGGTGCGGTCGCAGTCCGAGCAGAAGGGGGCGGTGACCGAGGCGATGACGCCCACCGTCCCAGCCGGATGGTCCTGGCCCGACGCGCTCCCGGCGGCAACGCGCCACAGTGCCGCAGGACGACGGTCCGGGCGGCCCACCTCGGTGAGGCTGAATCCGGCCTCCCGCAGCACCCCCAGGATCTGATCGACGCCGACGACGTCCTGGCTGCTCCAGGTCTCGCGTGGTCCCAGCGGCATGTGCTCGATGAACCGCAGCTGCCAGCCGCGGCGCAGGCACTCGGCCAGGAGGCGCGGCGCGCGTTCCTCCACGGTGGTGGGCACAGCCACGGCATTGACCTTGATGGGGTCCAGACCGGCCTCCTGGGCGCCGGCGATCCCCGTCAGGACGTCGGCGAGCCGGTCTCGGCGAGTGATGGCGGCGTAGTCCTGCGGGTCCAGGGAGTCGATGGAGATGTTGACGCGGTCCAGGCCGGCCGCCCGCAGCCCGGCGGCCCGCTTCTCCAGGCCCAGGCCGTTCGTGGTCAGGGCGATGTCCGGCTTGGCCCCGGCTGAGGTCCGCAAGGCGGACAGCGCCTCGACGATCTCCTCCAGGTCGCGCCGCATGAGCGGCTCGCCCCCGGTCAGGCGGATCCGCTCGACCCCCAGGCGCTCGACGGCGATCCGCCCCAGGCGGGTGAGCTCGGCGGTGGTCAGCAGATCCGGGGTGGGCAACCACTGGAGACCCTGCGCGGGCATGCAGTAGGTGCAACGCAGGTTGCAGCGGTCCGTGATGGACAGGCGCAGGTCGCGCACGGTGCGCCCGTAGCGGTCGACCAGCTGCTGGGGGACGTCGTCGTCAGCCAGGGCCGGCGGCTCCGGGGCCGTCTCCGCAGAGAGGACCGGCCCCGACGGGCCCGGACGTCCAGATGGTTTGGGTAGCACCGACCGGGTCGCCGGCACGGGCAGGTCCGCGGAGGTCCCACGGATCCTGCTCCGGCCGACGACTTCGGCATCGAGCGGTGCTGGTGTCATGCGTTGAGCATATCGGGAGCGCGCCGGTGGCATGCAGTGAGAGCCATTGAGGCCCTGAGCTCATGGCCGAGGGCTCAGACCCGCGGATGCCTCCTGCCAACCGGCTGCGACGGGGCGTGGATCAGGCGGTGCGCAGGATCTCGACGCGGGCGAAGCCCTCGGACTGCTCCAGCAGCGTGTGCTGGAAGGTGAAGGGCAGCTGGTCGATCTGGGCCAGCAGCGGGGTGGGCACGTGCGGGGCCACCAGGTCGAAGCCCTCACCGGGGTTCAGGGAGGAGGCGGCGCCGATGACCGCCGCGTGGCGCAGACGGTGCGGGATGGCGCGCGCGTCCAGGGTGAGGCGCTCGTCGCTGTGCTCGTGGCAGCCGCAGCTGGACTTCTTCTCAGTGACGGGCAGCAGCTCGGGGCTCTCGCTCATAGGGCTCTCCTTCGGAGTGTTTCGTACTGGTGTGCGTGACCTTACTACCACCGCAGGGCCGGCTGGAACGACTGTCCACCTCCAGTGGAACGACTGTCCACCTTCGTGGGCACGGCAGTCCACCACCGCCGGCACGGCCAGCCCCACACAAACCTACCGAAACTTCATAGACGACGCGGAGCCGTGTCGTCTATGAAGTTTTTGTCGATGTGAGTGCGTGGTGCGTGGGTTTGCGGCGCCGTTGGATACGGTTGGGCCGTGGAGACGGACCGACTCAGCCGGGCGCTGACCAGCCGCGTGGCGCCGCGCCTGGTGGCCCTGGCCCTGGGCGCCGCCTGCATCCTCATGGGCCTCAACGCCGCCCTGCTGCGCCTCAACCTGCCGGCCCCCGTCAATGGGGCCGAGCTGGCGGCGCTCCACGGCCCCCTCATGCTCGTCGGCTTCCTGGGGACTGTCATCGCCCTGGAACGGGCGGTCGCCGCCCGCACCCCCTGGGCCTTCCTCGCCCCGCTGGGAAGTGCCGCGGGCTGCCTGGCCCTCATGGCCGGTGCCCCCGACGTCGTCGGCCGGGGACTCATGACCGGCGCCGCCGGCGTCCTGTGCGCCATCTACCTGCAGGTTCACCGCCGCGCCCCCAGCGCCGCCGTCGACGTCGAGGCCATGGGCGGGGCGGCCCTCCTGCTGGGGGACATCCTGTGGCTGGGTGGGCATGGCATGGAGGACGTCGTCCCGCTGTGGCTGCTCTTCCCCACGCTCACCATCGTCGGCGAGCGCCTGGAGCTGGCCCGCATCGCCTTCCTCGACGAGATGGTGGAGACCGTCGTCGAGGCGCTCTCCGGCGCAGCGGTCCTGGGTGCCTGCCTGCTGCTCATCGCACCGGGCTCCCACCTCGTGGTCGGCCCGGCCCTGCTGGGACTGGCCGTCGTCATGGCCTACTACGACGTCGCCCGACGCACGGTCCGCCTGCGCGGCGGGGTGCGCTTCATGGCGGCCTCCATGCTCGCCGGCTACGTGTGGCTCGCCCTCGCCGGGGCGATCTGGTCGCTGTGGGGCCTGCAGGGCCTGAACGGGGCCGCCTACGAGATCGTCATCCACTGCATCACGGTGGGCTTCGCCTTCTCCATGATCCTGGCCCACGCCCCGGTCATCATCCCCGCGATCGTCCACCGGGCCCTGCCCTACCACCGGCTCATGTGGCTGCCCTACGTTCTGCTGCACGCCGGCCTGGTGGTGCGCGTCGTCGGCCTGCTGGCGGAGGCCTCCGCGGTCTGGAAGGTCGGCGGTGCCGTGGGAGTGGCGGCGATTCTCGTCTTCATGGTCCTCACCCTGGGGCGTGTCCTGACCTCCGGCAGCATCCGTAAGCCGGTGAGGACAAGACCGCAGGCTACGGCCGCGGCATCCGGGGCGACGACGTCTCAGACGGGAGGGAGCCCCGCATGAGCCTGTCCATCGGTTCTCCCGGTACTGGGTCCACCCCCCGGCCCGGCTCGCTCCCCGGCCCCGGACGAGCAAGCGGTCCGGGCCGCCCCGCCAAGAAGCCCTCCCGGCGCACCACCCAGGTGCGTCGCAACGCCCTGGTCATGGCCTGGCTGCTCATCGCCGCGATCCTGGCGGCCCTGACCATCGTGGGCCCGCTGGCCTCCTGGGGAACCTGGCTGCCTCTGCACGCCCTGCTCCTGGGAGGGATCGGCAGCGCCATCACCATCTGGTCCGCCCACTTCGCCGACACCCTCCTGCACCGCCCGGCCCTGGGCGGTGCCACCCTCCTGGACGCGCGCCTCTACGCCCACAGCCTCGGCACTGCCGTCGTGCTCACCGGCATCACCATGGGCCAGCAGGCGGTGGCGCTCATCGGGGCGGGCATCGTCATGGCCCAAGCCATTGCGGGCGTCATCGCCATCACCGTGCAGTACCGGCGCGCCATCGCCCCACGCCTGGCATCCCTGGCCCTCCACTACGCCGTCGCCCTGGTCCTGCTCGCCACCGGCGCGCTCCTAGGCTTCCTCATCACCTGGTCCAACGCCCACGGGCGCTCCGCCCTGGCCGACGGCTTCTACCTGGCGCACACGACCACCATGCTGCTGGGCTTCGTGGGCACCACGGTCCTGGGCACGCTCACCGTCCTGTGGCCCACGATGCTGCGCACCCCCATGGAGCCGGTCGCGCCGCGCTGGACCACCCGTGGTCTGCCCTACCTCGTGGGTGGCACGGCTCTGGTGGCCGCCTGCGGGCTGTGGCCGCCCCTGGCGGGCCTGGGCACCCTGGTCT
>CAJZFF010000127.1 GCA_915069725.1 uncultured Actinomyces sp. | reverse complement strand
CCGCCGGCACCCGGGTCATCGCCTCCGACCTCAAGGCCTTCTCCGACGTGCTCGGCGAGGGCCGTTACGGGGCCCTGTTCCGCAACGAGGACGGCGGCGACCTGGCCCGAGTCATCATCGACACCCTGCAGGACGCCGCGGCCGCCCAGGCCCGCGTCCAGGCGGCCAGTCAGGTGGTCGGCCGCTACGACTGGTCCGCGGTCACCGACGAGGTGCTCGACGTCTACGACATGGCTCTGTCCACCGCCCACACCCGGGTCGAGCCCGCCCCCGGTTCGCGCACCATGCTGGGCCGGTTGCGCGATGCCCTGGACGACTAGCAGCTGATCTCAGGAGTGATGAGGAACCGACCATGGCAGCAAGCATGACGACGGCCGTGACGCAGGCCGTTGATACCCCGGCCGGTGCGGCCACGGCCTTACCGGCACTGTCCTCCACAGGGTCTAGTGTGATGACGGCGCCGATGTGGAGCATCGTCGTGCTGCTGGTCGGGTTGGCCGTGACCGCAGGGTGGGCGCTCTACGCCAGGGCAGTGCGGGTGGACCGGCTGCACCGGCAGGTGCTGGGCGCTCGGGCCACGCTTGAGGCCCAGCTCGTTCACCGGGCCGAGGCCGCGGCGGAGCTGGCCACCGTCCCGGCCCTGGATCCGGCCTCCGGACTGCTGCTCAGCAGGGCCGCTCGCGAGGCGCTGGATGCCGAGGGGCCTATCGTCGACGACGGCCTGGACACCTCCGCGCCTCTTGGGAGCACTCCCCATCCTCCTCCTGCTCCCGGTGGCGCAGCGCTCACCGTGCCGACCACTCGCAGTCGGGCCCTCATCGAGTCCGATCTCAGCCGGGTCCTGCGAACGGTGGTCTGCGAGCCCGCGCGCCACGAGCTGTCCGCCGACCCGCTGAGCCTGCCCGCGCTCAACCGCCTGGACCGGGCCTGCTCCCGCCTGGTTCTGGCCCGCAGGTTCCACAACACCCACGTCAGCGAGGCCCAGGCCCTCAGGGCACGGCCGCTCGTCCGGATGTGCCACCTGGCTGGGCACGCGCCCATGCCCCAGACCTTCGATGCCGACGACGACACCACCCCTGAGGCGCCGCCCGAGCGCGACGACGAGGTGCAACCGAGGTGATTCCATGAGCATGCCCCCCAGTCCCTGGGCTCCCCGTCCCGGATACCGGCGCTCCAGCGCCCTGCCGCAGACCCCAGCCGACTCCGGCCCCCTTCCCGGAGTCGGGCAGCGGTATCAGGTGCATCGTGACTCTCAGGGCACGCCTCCGTCGCGGGCCACGGATCCTGAGGATGGCCGACAGCAGCAGCACGAGCAGGTGGCCTCCCTCATCCCGCCGGCTATTCCTGCGAGGGTCGGGGCGATCGTCATGCTGACCGCGATCGTTCTGTTCTCGATGCTCACCGTGTACTTCTTCTCAGGGCTTCGAGACGATTTCGGTCCGGTCGTGCTTCCGTCGTTTCTGCTGGCGCTCATCCCTTTGGGCGGGGTGCTGGTGGTCACGATGCTGCTCGCGGGAGTCTTCTGGTACGTCCGCTGGGAGCCCAGGCCTCCCGGTGTGTTCACGGTGGTTACGCTCCTGGTGGCGTTCCTGTGGGGGACGAGCGTGTCCACCCTGTGCTCCTTGGTGGTCAACGGCTGGGTGGCTCGGGTCATCACCGAGGCCATGGGGGACCCGGATACGGCCGGCGTGATTTCAGCGCCTCTGGTGGAGGAGCTGACCAAGGGACTGGGCGTCCTGTTCGTCTTCCTCATCTGGCGCCGCACGATCAATGGGACGATCGATGGGGTCGTGTATGCGGCGTTCACTGCTGCAGGCTTCGCCTTCGTTGAGAACATCCTATACTTCGTTCAGGGGTGGGAGTACGTGGGGACGATTTTCGTCATGCGAGGGGTCCTGTCCCCGTTTGCCCACCTGACCTTCACCTCCTGCACCGGAGTGGCCATCGGCGTCTCTTCCCGCCGGCGGTCTCAGTACGCCTGGGCGTGGATGGCTCCTGTTGGTCTGGTCGGTGCGATCCTCCTTCACGCGACCTGGAACGGCTTCGTTGCCGCGAACTTCGGGGTGTATCTGCTGCTTCAGTTCCCCTTCTACGCTCTGTGCGCCGGACTGGTCTCGTGGCTGCGTTGGAGTGAGCGCCGGTCGATGCGCCGCGGGCTGGAGGACTACGCCCACGCCGGCTGGTTCTCCCCGGCCGAGGTCCAGATGCTCACCACCGGCGCGGGGCGCCGGTCGGGCAGACGATGGGCCGCCACCAGGGGGCTGCAGGCCGCAGCGGCCATGAACACCTTCCAGAAAGGTGCTGCGGAGCTTGCCCAGCTGCGCCAGCAGGCGGTGGACAGTCACGATCTGGGCGAGCTGTCCGTCAAGGAGACCGAGCTGCTCGACCGGATCAGCTCGGCGCGCCGATCCTTCCTGGGGGCCGGGTAGGGGGCGGTAGCAGCCGGACGACTATCCACGGCTCGGGTCTCGCAGCGTGAGCACCGGGGACGGTTGCGCAGACGCGCGGTAGCATGCTGGGCGTCAGCATTATCTCAGAGACGTTGCGGCCGACCCCGTGCGGCGGCCGCGGCTCACGGCCGGAGGACCACGATTGAGTACAGAGCAGACCACTCCCAGCACCGGCACCCTCACCGTCAAACGAGGCATGGCGGACATGCTCAAGGGAGGCGTCATCATGGACGTCGTCACGCCCGAGCAGGCCCGTATCGCCCAGGACGCAGGAGCCGTCGCCGTCATGGCGCTCGAGCGCGTCCCCGCCGACATCCGAGCCCAGGGCGGCGTCGCCCGCATGAGCGACCCCGACCTCATCACCGGCATCATCGAGGCGGTCTCCATCCCGGTCATGGCCAAGGCCCGCATCGGTCACTTCGTGGAGGCCCAGGTGCTCCAGAGCCTCGGCGTGGACTACATCGACGAGTCCGAGGTCCTCACCCCGGCCGACTACGCCCACCACATCGACAAGCAGTCCTTCACCGTTCCTTTCGTGTGCGGAGCCACCAACCTCGGTGAGGCGCTGCGCCGTATCACCGAGGGCGCGGCCATGATCCGCTCCAAGGGTGAGGCCGGAACCGGGGACGTCTCCAACGCAGTGACCCACATGCGCACGATCCGCGATGAGATCCGTCGCCTGACCTCGCTGCCCGAGGACGAGCTCTACGTGGCAGCCAAGGAGCTCGCCGCCCCCTACGAGCTCGTCGCCGAGGTCGCCCGCACCGGCCACCTGCCAGTCGTGCTGTTCACCGCCGGTGGCATCGCCACCCCGGCCGACGCCGCCATGATGATGCAGATGGGGGCCGAGGGCGTCTTCGTGGGCTCGGGCATCTTCAAGTCCGGTGACCCCGCTAAGCGTGCCGCCGCCATCGTGCGCGCCACCGCGCAGTTCGACGACCCCGACGTCATCGCCGAGGTCTCGCGCGGACTGGGCGAGGCGATGGTGGGGATCAATGTCGACGAGATCCCCGAGCCCCACCGCCTGGCGGAACGCGGCTGGTGACCGGCTCCCTGGTCGATGGACGTCACCCGGTGCTGGTCCCCGAGGACTGGGACCAGCACCTCGACGCCGCCGAGTGGAGCCTGGGGGAGGACGGCCTGCCCTTCAGGACGGCCGCCCGGGTTCTGGCCGTGACCCAGGACAGCGAGGTGCTGCTGCTGGTGGGGCACGACGCCGCGGACCCGGATCACAGGTGGATCTTCACCCCGGGAGGAGGACTCCACAGCGATGAGGACCCTCGCGCCGGGGCCGTGCGTGAGCTGGTCGAGGAGTCCGGGATCGAGGTCGCCCCGGAGGACCTGGAGGGGCCCATCGCTCACCGCGAGGCGATCTTCCGCTTCGCCTCGGTCACGTGCCGCCAGGACGAGATCTTCTTCCTCCTGCACCTGCCGACCCGGCGCCCGGTCAGGAAGGACGGATGGACGTGTCTGGAGCGCGACGTCGTCGACTCCATCTCGTGGTGGAGTGCGGAGAAGCTGCAGGCCGCCCAGCAGCGGGGTCAGGAGATCTACCCGGTGCGCCTGCCCGAGATCCTGGCGGAGCTCGCCTCGGGCTGGAACGGCCGGTGCCTCGACCTGACCGATCCGGTGGACCACGAGGTCCTGGCCGAGCTCTCGAGCAACCCTCCCCGTCACTGCGACCCCAGCACCTGAAGGAGCCCGATGACCGACCCGAGCCACGCCCACCGCCCGGCCCACACGATGGACGCCCGCCACCCCCGGGCGCTCTTCCCCGCGCTCGCAGCGCCCGACTCCCGCCCCACGATCGGGATCCTCGCCCTTCAGGGCGACGTGCGCGAGCACTCCTTGGCCCTCGAGGCGGCCGGAGCACGCCCCGTCGTGGTGCGCCGCGCCGCCGATCTGGGTGAGGCCCCCGGCCACCGGCTTGACGGTCTGGTTATCCCCGGAGGGGAGTCGACCACCATGAGCACGCTGCTGGTCGCCTTCGAGATGCTCGCGCCCCTGCGCGAGCTCATCGGCGCGGGCCTGCCCGCCTACGGGTCCTGCGCCGGGATGATTATGCTGGCCGACCGCGTCGAGGGGGCTCAAGCGGGCCAGGCCTTCCTGGGTGGCATCGACATGACCGTGCGCCGCAACGCCTTCGGCCGACAGGTGGACTCCTACGAGGAGGACCTCGTCGCCCCGGTGCTCGGCGCGGGGCCAAACCGACCGCTGCGCGCCGTCTTCATCCGGGCCCCCTGGGTGGAGGAGGTGGGCACGGGCGTCGAGATCCTCGCCACGACCCGCGCCGGACGTGCGGCTGGGGTCGGTGGGGCCGACGGCGGTAGGATCGTTGCGGTTCGTCAAGGGTCCCTGCTCGCCACGTCCTTCCATCCGGAGGTCGGGGGTGACCACCGGGTCCACGACGTCTTCGTCTCCATGGTGACGCGCCGGGCCTGAGCAGGTCCGGCAGCGCCCTCAGTATCGACTCCCAAGGAGCACTTATGTCGGGTCACTCCAAGTGGGCCACCACCAAGCACAAGAAGGCCGCCATCGACGCCAAGCGCGGCAAGCTCTTCGCACGTCTCATCAAGAACATCGAGGTCGCCGCCCGCACCGGCGGTGGTGACCCCACCGGTAACCCCACTCTGTTCGACGCCATCCAGAAGGCCAAGAAGAACTCCGTGCCGGCGGACAACATCACGCGCGCCGTCAAGCGCGGCAGCGGCGAGGAGGCCGGTGGTGCCGACTGGCAGACCATCATGTACGAGGGCTACGGCCCCGGCGGGGTCGCCTTCCTCGTCGAGTGCCTCACCGACAACCGCAACCGGGCCGCCTCCGACGTGCGCGTGGCCTTCTCCCGTAACGGCGGCAACCTGGCCGACCCCGGCTCGGTGGCCTACAACTTCACCCGCAAGGGCGTCGTCGAGGTCGCCAAGGCCGACGGCGTGGACGAGGACTCCATCCTCATGGCCGTCCTGGACGCCGGCGCCGAGGAGGTTGAGGACATGGGCGAGTCCTTCGAGATCTACTCCGAGCCCGGTGACATCGTCGCCGTGCGTACCGCTCTGACGGAAGCGGGAATGGACTACGACTCCGCCGAGGTCCAGTTCGTCGCCGGAACCAAGGTGGAGGTCGACGTCGAGGGCGCACGCAAGGTCTTCCGCCTCATCGACGCCCTGGAGGACTCCGACGACGTCCAGAACGTCTACACCTCGGTGGACCTCAGCCCGGAGGTGGCCGCCGAGTTCGCCGGCGACGAGGACTGAGCCCCTGGACCTCGCCGCACCCCGGTCGCGCTCGGCTCGCGCCGTCGTCGCCCAGCAGCGGATCCTGGGAATCGATCCCGGACTGACCCGCTGCGGTCTGGGATGCGTCGATGTCGACCCGCGCCGTCAGGTGCGCCTCGTGGAGGTCGGCGTGGTTCGCACGCCGCCTTCCCAGAGCCCCGAGCTGAGGCTGCTGACCATCACGGAGGCCATTGAGGACTGGATCGCCCGCCTGGGCCCGTCGGTGGTCTCCATCGAGAGGGTCTTCGTGCAGGACAACCTGCGCTCGGTCATCGGGGTCGCCCAGGTCATGGGGACCGCGATGG
>CAJZFF010000126.1 GCA_915069725.1 uncultured Actinomyces sp. | reverse complement strand
GCAGCGCTGCGAGCAGCTCGGCGGGCACCGCGGCACCCGCCGTCGTCTCTCAGCCCTCTGTCACCCCGGTTCCCACCGCAAGCGCCCAGACGGCCACACCGTCGCTGCCCTCGGCGTCCTCGGCCGCCCCGGCCCTGTCGGTGCGCCTTGTGCCGCTGCTGGGCGGCAACCCGATCCTCATCCACGAGCCCACGGTGGTGGGCCGCGACCCCGACAACATCTCGGCCTACCCCGGGGCGGAGCGCGTGGCTCTCGACGATCCCACACGCTCGGTGTCCAAGACGCACGCGGCGATCTTCCCGCTGCTGGACGGGGTGTGGGTCACCGACCTGCACTCCACCAACGGGACGCGGGTGGAGTACCGCGACGGGCGCACCGTCGAGGCCGTACCGGACAAGGCACTGTCCGCCCTGGAGGGCAGCACGATCTTCTTCGGCCGCATCGCCTTCAAGGTGGAGGTCGTCTGAGCTCTGTACCGGTTCCCTCAAGCGCTGGGGCCCGCACTCCCTTCAAGGAGTGCGGGCCCCGGTGTCTATGGGGCTCAGCGGTGCATGGTTCGGTGAAGGTGGCACCGCGGGTGGACTGATCCCGGACCTTTCCCAGTAGCTCCCGCCTCTCCCGCACCTCGTGCAGGACGTGCCGGGCACCATCCCGACTCCGAGCGACCGGGCTCAGGAGGCGTCCTCAGGGGTGTTGACGCAGGCGGTCTTGGCCTGAGACGCCTTACCGTCCGAGCGCACCGCGGTGACCTCCAGGCAGGTGCGCGCCGGTTGGGCGTTGACGGTGACCTCGTTGGTGCGGGTGGAGTCCACCTCGGTCTCCTCGTCGGGCAGCTTGACCCGGTAGAGGTAGCTGCCGGACCAGTTCGTCTCCGGCTCACCCCAGCTGAACTTCACCGTGCCGTCGCCCTGAGCCTCACCGACGATATCGCCCACCATGGGCACCGAGGCCTGCAGGGGGTTGGCATCGGGCTGCGGGGCGATCGTGGCAATGGGGTTGTTGGGCTTCTTCTGCTTGTCCTGGTTCTGGGAGACGACGATCGCGGCGACGACGGCGGCGACCATGGCCACGACCAGCAGACCGGTCAGTACGGCCCGCATGCGGTTGGGGCGGCTCGACTCACCGGCCTCCGAGTCCGACGACGAGCCCTTGTCCTCGCTGTCGGGCTCCACCCGCATGGCGATGTGCTCGCTGGTGACGTCGACCTGGTTGAAGACCCCCATCTTCGTGGCGGTATCGGCCTCGTCGGGGTTGGGGCGCCGGGCGGACTTCGCGGCCTTGTCCGGCTCCTGGAACAGGTCGACCGTCGTGATCGGCAGGTCGAGCTCGGCCTGGACCTGCTGGAGTGCACGGGCGAAGGCCAGCGCCGTCGGGTAGCGCGAGTCCGGGTTCTTGTCCATCGCCACCGACAGCACGCGGTGCAATGACGGCGGGGCGTCCTGACGCCCCAGCGGCGGCAGGGGGTCCTTGACGATACGGCGCGAGAGCTCGTAGACGTCCGGGATGCCGTCGGTCTCGAAGGGGCTGCGCCCCGTGAGCATCGCGAAGGTGGTCGCGCCCAGGGAGTAGATGTCGGAGGCCGGATTGGCCGAGCGCATCCCCACCAGCTGCTCGGGGGGAGCCCAGGGCACGCTCATCCCCCGCAGCTCCTCGGCCCCCTCCGGGCCGCTCATGGCGGAGATGCCGAAGTCGGAGAGCACCGGACGGCGGTAGGTGGTGAACAGGATGTTGGCGGGCTTGATGTCCCGGTGGACGATGCCGGCCCGGTGAGCGGTCTCCACCGCTCCGGCGATCTGAATCGCCGTGGACAGGGTCTCAGCGACATTGAGGGGACCCTGGCGCAAGATGGCACCCAGCTGCGGCGGCGGGCAGTACTCCATGACCAGGAATGGGTGGCCATCGGCGGAGACGCCCGCGCCGTAGATGGACAGGATGGCCGGGTGGGAGGAGACCCGCGCCATGAGGTTCGCCTCCGACTCGAAGCGGGAGGCGGTCTTGTCCTCCACGTCAGCGTTCATGACCTTGACCGCGACCTCGCGGCGGGGCATGTGCTGCTCGAAGAGGTAGACCGTGGAGTAGCCTCCCGCTCCGAGTCTCTCCAGGTACGTGAACCCGGAGATGACCGGAGGCGGTCCCTTGTGATCCAGCATCAGGGGAGGTTCTCAAAGGCGAGGGTCTGGCCATCGCCGAGGTCGAGGACGTCTCCACTGCGCAGGAGCACCGGATTCGCCGAGGACAGGCGCACGGGCGCCTCGTTCTGGCGGTTGAGAACAGTGCCATTGCAGTTGCCCAGGTCCTGGGCCAGAACGCTCCACGCATCCAGGTCGATGAGGATGTGGTTGCGGGAGACGAGCTGGTTGGGACTGGCGACGATCAGCGGACGGAGGGGTACCTCCGCGACGCTGGTGATGTCGTCGGCCACAGGGTTGCGACCCACCAGGAGGGGACGGTTGAGCTCGATGCTCTCGCCGCCGGAGGTGACCACGCGCCCCAGAGGGGGGCAGGCCACCGACTTGGCCGGACGGTTGAGCTCAGCTCCGCAGACGCGGCACACGGTGTAGTTCGTGGGGTTGGGGTGGCCCTGGGGGCACACCGCCGACAGCACGATCCGGATGGCGTCGGGTTCGCTGGGAGAGCTCGCCGAGACCGGGGACGCCGGGCTGGAGGGCCCGGTTCCCACGAGGGAGACGAGCTCGCCGACCAGGTCCTCGGGCAGACCGTTGATGGTCTGTCCGTCGTGGTCCCCGCGACCGAGCTCGGCAGTCGCCGGCTCGCCGCCGGAGGGCTGCACGACCTCGACCATTGCGGCATCCACGGCCGCGGATTCGGGCGACTCGACAACCTCCGCCGACTGGCTCGGCTCCAGGGGACCGAGCCCCTGGTTGAGCAGCTCGGCGCGCAGCTCCTGGGAGAGGTCGTCGGGCAGACTGTTGATGGTCTGTCCGTCGTGGTCCCCGGAGCGTACGGGCTCTTCCTCGGCGTGCGCCTGCGCGGCGGCCTCGGCAACAGCAGTGGCCTCCGCGACCACGGCGGCCTCGGCGGCCTCAACGGGCACGAAGTCGGCCGGGGTCTGGGCGACCTCGGTGACCTCGGCGGCAGCGTCCTTGATACCAGCAGCCTCAAGATCCTCGCTCGACGGGGGCGGAGGGGGCGGGATCATGGCCTCTGCCTCCTGAGCGGAGGGGATCGGCAGGGCCGGGATATCGAAGACGGGGGCGATCAGCAGATCCTCATCGGAGGTCTCCGGTGAGGACTCAGTGGCGACCTCGGCGGCCTCAGGGGCCTGGGCGTCCGGGGTCTCGTCGGGAGTCTCGGAGGACTCGGGCAGCTCGGGCGACGGCGTCACCTCAGTCGCCTCAGGGGCCTCGGAGATGCCGGCCACGACGGCCAGCAGGTCAGCGGGTCCCTCGGAGTCGGCGATCAGGGCCGACTCCTCAGCAGCATCGGAGTCCTCAGCGGAGTCCTCCGACTGACCGGCGGCTTCAGCGGCCTCGGCGCTCTCGAGGGACGCGGCGAGCTCGGCACCATCGAGGGCCTGCTGCTCGGCGTTGTCCTGCGCGATCTCGATGAGGTCGTCGACGACGTCGGCGGATTCAGCGGTCTCGGCAGGCGCCCCTTCAGACGAGTCGTCCTGCTCCGAGTGGTCCGACGAGGCGGACTGACGGCGCGAGGCGCGACGCGATGCCCGACGGGAGGACCGAGAGGTCCTCACGGCAGCAGCGGGGGTTCCGGCGGAACCGGCAGAAGCGGTGGAGTAGTCAGGACCAGCCGGGTCAGGGTCATCGTCGTCGGAGTCACCGGACCCCTTCGACGATGCACGGCTGGGGGACGGGGTCCCGCTCGACTTCTCCGATCCACGCAGCACCAGGTGGCCGGTGCTCACGACGGCGTCGACCGCCGGGCGGCGCACCTGTCCGGCGCCGTCGGGCGCGCTGACGATGACCGAGTTGGGGGCGGTCACCGTCGTCTCGAACCAGGTGGTGACCGCGGAGGCGTCCAGCGCCTTGCCGTCGACCTCCATCTGCGGGGCACCACGCAGCGCCACGTGGAAGACGTCCTCGGGCGCCGAGACGGCGAGCACGAAGTCCGGGATCGCACCCAGACGTCCGCCCATCCCCATCACGAGCTCATCCAGGGCCCGCGTCAGCGAGGCCTCCTCACTGCGCAGCAGCCGCCACAGGCGCTCGGTGAGGTCCTGCGGCACCGACGGGGGCAGGATCATCACAGCACGTGGCGTGACCACGCCTGTCCACGAACCCTCGGTCCACCAGACCTCGTTGTTCGCGCTGCTGTTCGGGCTGTTTGTCATCATTTTTCTCCTCAACGGACGATACAGACACCGTCACCCAAGTATGCCTGCCGTCCCCGGTGCACGTACTCCGGTCGGCCGGGTGAGAGTCGGTGAACGCCCTCCTCGTCCTCGATGTGGGTTCCGTTCGTCGAGCCCAGATCTGTGACGAGTACCCCATCCGAAGCGGGCACGAACAGGGCGTGCGTCTTGGACACGGAGTCCTCCGAACGGAGCACCGCGACGAGCTGCGCATCGGGGTGGGACTCGATCGGGGCCGGCCGGCGCCCGAGAACAATCGGCCCCAGAACTGGGATTACTGAGCCCTCAACCACCAGGGAGCAGGCCGTCACCGAGGTCGGCCTGGCGCTGAGAAGAACCGTTCCGGCCAGTCGGTCGAACCAGGTGCGCTGTTCAGCACGCCATAGTGAGAGGATCCACAACACCAGGGGGGCCAGACCTGCGGTTGCCACCAAAGAGAGGCCTAAAAATGCGACGTAAATCACCGCAGAGCGTCCAGGGGGACCGTTGGTGTCCGCCACCCTCCGCAGCCGGACCCCCGTCACCAGCCCGCCGGGTGTGGCGCCTGTCATTGCCATCATGGCAGTCATCACAGCAATAAGCAGCACAACCGCCCCGACAGCGAATAAGATTCCACAGCAGCGCTCCGTGACGGCACACAGTGCGATGATGAGCCCCGCATCCACCAGCACGCGGACCACACGTCGGCGTGCGGATGCAGGCATAATTGTCGTATGTCGCTCTCGGGTCCTCATAGGACAGACATGGTAGGCGCCCGGCCCACTGCCTCGCAGTCGGACGAGGTCTCGGAAGGAACACACAGTGCAGATCGCGGTCACTCCTGATCCCCAGCGATGGGTGATCATCCCGCCCTTCCCACCGCCGGGATGGGCGCGGGAGGAGGCCAGGCACCGCAGCGCCCACCTGGGAGTGACCGGGCCGCAGTGGCGCTCCGAGCTGGAGTCCCTGCTCAACGAGCTGCAGGCCATGGAGCGCCAGGGCCGCTTCGCCCGTCTCATGCATATCGACGACGTCGCCCACCCGCCCTTCGTCATCGACCTCAGCCTGGAGATCGCCAAGGATGACGGCTCCAAGGAGGGACGCCGTGCCACCCAGCGCCAGATCGTCGCCGCGCTCCTGCCCGAGGCCGAGCTGGTACGCCTGCGGCCGGGCCCGGACATGGTGGGGTTCTCCGCCTTCTACGAGTCCAACGGCCCCACCCAGGGCGTCGTCGTCCTGAGGCTGGCGGGACTGCCCACGGTCCCGGTGGACCTGGTCATGCGCCTGTGGGGCGCCGCCGCCGAGGACATCGCCCCCAACCTGGATCATCTCGTCGAGCTGGCCCGCCAGGTCGCCCCCGTCGTCTGATCGGCGCAGACGGCCCGGGCGTTCGTGAGCAGCGACGTCGCCACCCACCTCCCCGATCCCTCCCCTCCGCTTCCAGCGACGAAGTACCGCCAGGGCGCGGAGGCACCATCCCTCAGGCCTCCAGCGCCTCCGCCGCCTCGAGCCACTGCTCCTCCAGATCGGCATGGGCCGTCTGAGCGGCTACGAGCTCGCGACCCAGCTCAGCCAGCTCTCCCACCCTGGCCAGATCAGCCGAGACCTCCTCCATGCGCACGTGCAGCGCGGCGACGGTCTGGGCCGAGCGCTCCATCTTGCGCTCAATGCGAGCCAGGGCCTTCCGGGCCTCGTGACGCTTGGCCCCGGTCGTGGCGCCGCGCTCG
>CAJZFF010000125.1 GCA_915069725.1 uncultured Actinomyces sp. | reverse complement strand
GGCCTAGCTGGACTCGAACCAGCGACCTCATCCTTATCAGGGATGCGCTCTAACCAACTGAGCTATAGGCCCTTGCGACCGGAGAAGATTAACCTGTCCGGCTATCGCAGACCAAATCCGATCACTCGTCCGCAAGCGTGAGATGGATCCCACCGACGAGGGTGGCGGTGATGTTGTAGAGAAAGGCACCCAGAGTGGTCAGGGCGGTCATCAGCACGATATCCACCACGGCGATAATCGTGGAGACGGCCAGGGCTCGTGGCAGCTCGAGGTAGGCCACGATCGCGGAGAAGGTGTTGGAGCGCTCACCGGCCACCGTCTTGACGAGCTCCTCGATGGTGGAGAACACATGCATGGCGTCGAGCATGAACCACACGACCGCCGTGGCGACGATGAGCATGATGCCCGCGGCGAAGCTGAGCAGGAAGCTCGCCTTCATCACTGACCAGGGGTCGACCCGGGTCAGGGCCAGACGCACGCGGCGCGGCCCGGCGATGGTCTTCTTGCTCTTCTTGCTCTTGCCGCCCGACGCGTTGCCGGAGGCATCCGCGCCACCCACAATGGATGCGGCACCTGCGGACTGCCCACCGTCAGGGGACATGGAAACCGGCTGGCTCATGCTTCGACCTCACTCTCGTTGTCTTCCAACGCTACCGTGTCAGCCGCTGAGTCCGCAGGAGAGTCGCCAGTGTCACCTTCCGGGTCCTGGTGAGCCTGGGCCTGGTCGGTGGAGTCCGCCGAGTCGGCACTCGGGGCGCTATCGGCGGCATCGACCGCCTCCTCCATGTCCCGTTCGGTGTTGCGGGCCACAGCGATGATGCGGTCTCCGGCGTCGGGCTTGGCGAAAGTCACGCCCTGCGTGGTCCTACCCGTGCGCGAGACCTCGACGACGGCGGAGCGGACCACCTTGCCCGAGGCCATGATGCACAGGACCTCGTCCCCGGAGTCGGTCACCAGGGCGCCCACGAGGTTGCCTCGGGCCTCGACGAGGTTGGCGACCTTGACGCCCAGGCCGCCACGACCCTTGACGGGGTAGTCCACGACGTTGGTGCGCTTGGCGTAGCCGCCCTCGGTGACGACGAACAGGTCCGCGTCCTGCCAGGAGGGGTCGACGACGTCCATGGCCAGCAGGTAGTCGTCCTCACGGAAGCGCATTCCGGTGACGCCGCTGGTGGCCCGGCCCGTGGGGCGCAGGGTGTCGTCGTCGGCGTGGAATCGCAGGGACTGGCCGGCGTGGGAGACCAGCAGGAGGTCCTGCCCGGTGCTCAGGAGGCGGGCGGAGACGAGCTCGTCGTAGTTGCCCTCCTCGTCCTGGCGCAGGTTGATGGCGATGACGCCGCCGGAGCGGTTGGAGTTGTACTCGCTCAGGCGGGTCTTCTTCACCAGGCCGCGGCGGGTGGCCAGGACCAGGTAGTCGGCCTGGTCGTAGTCCTGGAGCTCCATGACCTGGGCGATCTCCTCGCCGGGCTGGAAGGCCAGGAGGTTGGCCACGTGCTGGCCCTTGGAGTCGCGCCCGCCCTCGGGCAGCTCGTAGCCCTTGGCGCGGTAGACGCGGCCGTAGTTGGTGAAGAACAGCAGCCAGCGGTGCGTCGTGGTGACGAAGAAGTGGTCGACGACGTCGTCCTCGCGCAGCGTGGCCCCGCGGATGCCCTTGCCGCCGCGGTGCTGGGAGCGGTAGGAGTCGGTGCGGGTGCGCTTGGCGTAGCCGGAGCGGGTGATGGTGACGACCACGTCCTCCTCGGGGATGAGGTCCTCCATGCTCATCTCGCCGTCGAAGGGCACGATCCGGGTGCGGCGCTCGTCGCCGTACTTCTCGACGATCTCGGCCAGCTCGTCGGAGACGATGCCTCGCTGGCGCTCCGGGGAGGCGATGATCTCGCGCAGGTCCTTGACCCGGGCGCGCAGCTCCTCGGACTCCTCCTGGATCTTGAGGCGCTCCAGGGCGGCCAGACGGCGCAGCTGGAGGGAGAGGATGGCCTCGGCCTGGGCCTCGTCGACATCCAGCAGCCCCATGAGGCCGGTGCGGGCCTCCTCGGTAGTGGGCGAGCGCCGGATGAGGGCGATGACGGCGTCGAGGGCGTCGATGGCCTTGAGCAGACCCTCGAGGATGTGGAGGCGCTCCTCGGCCTTGCGCAGGCGGAAGCGGGAGCGGCGCACGATGACGTCGATCTGGTGGCTCACCCAGTGGCGCACGAACCCGTCCAGGCTCAGGGTGCGCGGCACCCCGTCGACCAGGGCGAGCATGTTGGCCGGGAAGTTGTCCTGGAGCTGGGTGCGCTTGTAGAGGTTGTTGAGGACCACCTTGGCGACGGCGTCACGCTTGAGGACGATGACCAGTCGCTGACCGGTGCGCCCGGAGGTCTCGTCACGGATGTCGGCGATGCCGGTGACCTGGCCGTCGCGCACGAGCTGGGCGATCTTGTCGGCCAGGTTGTCGGGGTTGACCTGGTAGGGCAGCTCGGTGACCACCAGGCACTGGCGGCCCTGGATCTCCTCGACGTTGACCACGGCCCGCTGGGTGATGGATCCGCGGCCGGTGCGGTAGGCGTCCTCGATGCCCCGCCGGCCCAGGATGGTGGCGCCGGTGGGGAAGTCGGGTCCGGGGATCCGCTCGATGAGGGCGTCGAGCAGCTCCTCGCGCGAGGCGTCGGGGTGCTCGAGGTACCACTGGGCTCCGCGGGCGACCTCGCGCAAGTTGTGCGGCGGGATGCGGGTGGCCATGCCGACGGCGATGCCCTCGGAGCCGTTGACCAGGAGGTTGGGGAACCTCGACGGCAGGATGACCGGCTCCTGGTTGCGTCCGTCGTAGTTGTCCTGGAAGTCGACGCTGTCCTCGTCGATGTCCCGGAGCATCTCCATGGCCAGGGGCGCCATCTTGCACTCGGTGTACCGGGGGGCGGCGGGCCCCAGGTTGCCGGGCGTGCCGAAGTTCCCCTGGCCGGCCACCAGCGGGTAGCGCAGCGACCACCACTGGACCAGGCGGGCCAGGGCATCGTAGATGGCGCTGTCGCCGTGGGGGTGGTAGGTCCCCATGACGTCGCCGACGACGCGGGAGGACTTGGAGAAGGAGGCGGTGGGGCGGTAGCCGCCGTCGTACATGGCGTACAGGACGCGGCGGTGGACCGGCTTGAGCCCGTCGCGCACGTCGGGCAGGGCCCGGCCCACGATGACGCTCATCGCGTAGTCGAGGTAGGAGCGCTGCATCTCCATCTGGAGGTCGACCGGCTGGATGCGCTCGGGGACGGCTACGCTCGTCGCTCCCTCGTCGCCGATGATCTCTTCAACTTCGTCGCTCACAGGATTCCTTCGTGTTCAGAGGAGGTCGCCGGCAGCGGGCCGGCGCTTCACGTGTGGCTCGGTACCGCTCAGATGTCCAGGAAGCGGACGTCGGAGGCGTTGCGCTGGATGAAGGAGCGCCGCTGCTCGACGTCGTCGCCCATGAGGATCGCGAAGGTCTCGTCGGCGTCGGCCGCCTCATCGAGCGTGACCTGCTTGAGGATCCGGGTCGTGGGGTCCATGGTGGTCTCCCACAGCTCGTGGTCGTTCATCTCGCCCAGACCCTTGTAGCGCTGGATCCCACCGTCCTTGGGAAGGCGGCGGCCCTTCTCCTGTCCGGCGGCCAGGAGCTTGTCGCGCTCGGCGTCGGAGTAGGCGAACTCGTGCTCGGCGTTGGACCACTTGAGCCGGTACAGCGGCGGCATGGCGATGTAGGTGTGGCCGTGCTCGATGAGGGGGCGCATGTAGCGGAACAGGAGAGTCAGCAGGAGGGTGGCGATGTGCTGGCCGTCGACGTCGGCGTCGGCCATGATGACGATCTTGCCGTAGCGCAGCTTGGTGATGTCGAAGTCCTCACCGATGCCGGTGCCGAAGGCGGTGATGAGGCTGCGGATCGTGTCGGAGGACAGGGCCCGGTCCAGGCGCGCCTTCTCCACGTTGAGGATCTTGCCGCGGATCGGCATGATCGCCTGGTGCTCGGGGTCGCGGCCGCCGACGGCGGAGCCACCGGCGGAGTCTCCCTCGACGATGAAGATCTCGGAGTCCGCGGCGTTCTTCGAGGAGCAGTCGCGCAGCTTGCCCGGCATGGAGGCCGACTCCAGGACGCCCTTGCGGCGGGTGGCCTCGCGGGCCTTACGGGCGGCCAGGCGCGCGGCGGCGGCCTGGGAGGCCTTGGTGATGATGGCGCGGGCGTCACCGGGGTGGGAGTCCAGCCAGTCGCCGAGCTGGGCGTAGACCGTCTGCTGGACGAAGGTGCGCGCCTCGGTGTTGCCGAGCTTGGTCTTGGTCTGACCCTCGAACTGCGGCTCGGAGAGCTTGACGGAGATGACGGCGGTCAGCCCCTCACGGATGTCGTCACCGGTGAGGTTGTCGTCGCGCTCCTTGAGCAGGCCCTTGTCCCGGGCGTACTTGTTGACCAGGGTGGTCAGGGCCGTGCGGAAGCCCTCCTCGTGGGTGCCGCCCTCGGTGGTGTTGATCGTGTTGGCGTAGGTGTGGACCGACTCGGAGTAGGCGCTGGTCCACTGCATGGCGATCTCCAGGCTGATGGAGTGGTTCTCGCCCAGGGACTGCTCGGCCTCGAAGTCGATGATCTCGGGGTGGACGAGCTCGGCCTTCTTGGACTTGTTGAGGAAGGCGACGTAGTCGCGCAGGCCGTGCTCGTAGCAGTAGGAGTCGGTGCGGAAGCCGACCTCGGGGGCGTCGGGGGCCGAGTCGTCCCCGGCGATCTCGTCGCCGGCGTCCTGGACGCCGAGGCGCTCGTCGGTCAGGGTGATGCGCAGGCCCTTGTTGAGGAAGGCCATCTGCTGGAAGCGACGGCGCAGCGTCTCGTAGTCGAAGTCGACCGTCTCGAAGATGCTCGGGTCCGGGTAGAAGGTCTGGGTGGTGCCGGTGGACTCGGTGGTCTCGCCCTTGACGAGCTCGGTGATGGGGCGCCCGCCGTCGGCGAAGGACATGCGCCACACGAAGCCCTGACGGCGGACCTCGGTGTCCACCCGGGTGGACAGGGCGTTGACCACGGAGATGCCCACGCCGTGCAGACCGCCGGAGACGGCGTAGCCGCCGCCCCCGAACTTGCCGCCGGCGTGCAGGATCGTCATGACGACCTCGACGGTGGGCTTGTGCTCGGTGGGGTGCTCGTCGACCGGGATGCCGCGGCCGTTGTCGCTGACGCGCACGCCGCCGTCGGCCAGGATGGTGACCTCGATGTGGTCGCAGTAGCCGGCCAGGGCCTCGTCGACGGAGTTGTCGACGACCTCGTAGACGAGATGGTGCAGGCCCCGCTCACCGGTGGAACCGATGTACATGCCGGGGCGCTTCCGGACCGCTTCGAGCCCTTCGAGGACGGTGATGTCCGAGGCTCCGTAATCGTGATTCACAGTGGCGTCCTGGTCAGACACGTGTCAGTTGCTCCTCAATCTGTGCGCATCGGGACCTCAGTGGTCCGATGTCTCCGTCCGGCCCCTTCACACGACGATCCTGAGGAGGATCGTGTGCACACGTAGGTGGGTACATCAGGACGGTCCTGGGCGCACCTTGGGCGGTTTCACCGCATTCTAGCGTAGATAGGCCCGTGAACCGCGGCACCGTGAGCAGCTGGGGGCGTGCCCGTGGTCACCTCCGTCTCGCCTGGATCACCGCATCGCCCGACGCCTGGCGCCCGCTCCGTGTCTTTGCGACGACGGCGGCTGCGGCCGGTGCGATGCCAATGATACCTGCGCTGCCACTATCCGTAGGTATCGCGCGGACCGCGGGTACCGCGCAGGCCGACTCCGCGGCGCTTCCAGGTCGGGCCGGCCGGCCCCAGGATCCGCAGCTCCACCCCGTCGCCGGTGCTGATCCCTCCGGCCTGGCGGCCGCCGGGACCCGAGCGCAGCGCCTCGACGATCCTGGCCTCGATGGTGGGCTGGAGGAGCCGGAGCTGCTGGGCCCAGCTCGAGGACGACGCGCGCAGGGTGATGCGCCCGGCGTCGAAGGACTCGATGGTGCAGTGCTCGGCGACCTGATCGCCCACGATGGCCCGCCACCGGGCGACGACGCCGGCCACCGC
>CAJZFF010000124.1 GCA_915069725.1 uncultured Actinomyces sp. | reverse complement strand
AAGGCCCAGCCGCCGTCGCGCGGCGAGGGGCCGTTACCGGTGAGGATGACGGCGCCGACGTCGCCGCTCATGCGCGCGTGGTCCAGGACTTGGTAGAGCTCATCGACGGTGCGGGGGCGGAAGGCGTTACGGACCTCGGGCCGGTTGAAGGCCACCCGGACCACCGGCAGGTCCCGGAGCCAGGTGCCGTCCTCTCCCCGGACGCAGCCCCTGTGGTAGGTGATGTCCGTGAGGGCCTGCGCCCGCTGATGGGAGGGCTCCGTGCCGGCCTCGGCGTGGGGGAAACCGGACACCTCCCGCCAGCGGTCGGGGGAGAAGATCTCTGAGACTCGGCACGGCAACGGGTGGGCGGTGGTGGCATTCATGGCCTCAGCGTAGGGCCGCCGAGGCTCGTCCCGCCCCAGGGTGCCGGTGCTGCCACCGCAGCCCCCTAGTTCCCCAGGGCTGCGGCAATGAGCTCGGTGCGCGAGGTGTGGCCGAGGCGGTGGAGGACCTCGGAGACGTAGATGCGCACGGTGTTCTCAGAGATGCCGAGCTTGCGGGCGATGCGCCGATTGGTCAGCCCCTCCAGGAGACAGGTGTAGATATCGCGCAGACGGGGCGGCAGCTCGTTGACCAGCTCCTGGATGCGGGCCTCCGCGGTGGCGCGCTTCTGCTCGGACTGGTAGGCGCTGACGAGCATCTTCGTGGGGCGCGAGGACATGACGGGCTCGCCGCGGCTGGCACGCAGCAGCGCCGCAGCGACGTTCTTGGTGCTCTCGTCCTTGGTGATGAAGCCGTTGACGCCCTCGGCCAGGGCCTCGGCCAACATCTCGTCACGACTGAAGACGGTGAACATGACAATGGGCATCCGGGGGAAGCGCTCATAGATCGCTCTCGCGGTCTGGGCGCCATCCATATCCGGCATGTCGCTGTCCAGCAGGACGACGTCAATGGGCTGCTGCCCGGTCATGAGCAGGCTGATGGCCTGCCGCCCGCCGGAGGCGGCGGCGACGACAGTAATGGCCCGCTGCGAGTCGAGCTGTTCGGCGAAGGTGGTGCGAATGAGCGGGTCGTCATCGACGATGAGGACTCGCAGGGAACGCAGGGTGTGGCTAGGCATAAGCAGCTCCATCCGGTGGCGACATGAGGGATCTCGCAGTAGTGGTTGGTGTGGCGATATCGTTCCAGGGAAGACTGGCGAGAACGGTCCAGGACGCTCCGATTCGGTTCGAGCTCAAGGAACCCCCGGCATTCTCGAACCGGTCCTGGAGGGCCCATAAACCGTAGCCCCCGTGCATCTCCTTGGGCACCTTCTGATCGTGCCAGGGTGAGCTGAAGCTGATGAAGAGGGTGTCCTGCTCCTGCTCCACGACGAGGGAGACGAGATCGTGGGGGAAGTTGTACTTGAGGGCGTTGAGGGTGTTCTCGCGGATGAAGGCGACCAGGAGCCGGCCGAGCTCGGAGCGATGCAGCGTCGGAATCCTCTCGATGCCATCGAGGTCGGCGTCCAGAACGATCTCGCGCTGCGCCAGCGTGGAGGCGCTGGAGTCGATGATCTCCTGCAGGGTGGGCTCCTCCTTGGGTGGCCCCTGGGAGACGGCGAGGTTGTGGATGAGCAGGCGCAGGTGGGCGAGGGCCTGCTGAGTCCGGTCCTGCAGGTCGAGGATGCGGTCACGGTCATCGCCGTGGGGGAGTCTGATGGAGCGGGAGATGATAAGCATACGGGTGAGGTCGGCGGCCAAGTCGTCATGGAGGCTGTCGGCGATATCGCGGCGCAGCTGCTGAATGAGCTCGGCGGCGATCTCCTTGGAACGCTCCGCCTCCCGCTGCATCTCCTCCAAGCGGTTTTTGGTGTTGCGGATCAGGACTCCGAAGGAGGTGGACAGGATTCCCCAGAACATTGTCCAAAATGTCACGGGAAGGAGTGGTATTCCCGCAATGAGTTGCGCCAGAAGGAATGCGGAGAGCTGAATGAGGGCGAGTTTGGATTTTCTTGCTGCCGTGAGGTCTGCGACTATGACGTATGTAAGAATCCATGCCCACACCAGGCGCGATCCTGCAACGTAAAAGATGATGAGGAGTGCGATGGAGAAAATGGCTACTCCGACTCGCCGATCTTTTGTGTAGACGTACGGAAGGAACGAGAGTGTCTGAAATATTTCCCCGATAATTATTGCACTTACGTCATCTCTGAGGGTGATGTAGGTGAAGGCATCCAAAAGGATGAGGGGGATGATGAATGAAATGAGAGTGGCTCGCCTCAGGTGCGGCAAAATCCTCTGGTGTCGCATCCAGAGTCGTGAGAGTAAACTGCCGTTCTGCATGGTTCTTGAGGCGGGCGCTGAGGCTGTGGTTGGGGCTTGTCTCGAGTGCATGGTTGAGGAAAGACGTCGCCATCCCTAAGAGGTGGGCTTAGGGATGGCGACGGAGATGCTTCTCAGGAGTACCAGCGGTTCTTTGACCTGTCGCACAAGATGGAGGGTGGGAAGACGCAGAAGTCGTAGAAGGGCTTCCCGAAGGTGCTTGCCGAGTCGTCGTGCCGTGCGGGGGTGGTGGCCGGCGCGGCGCTGGCCGGCGCGGCGAAGCCCGCCAGGAGGAGGGCGACAAGGGAGATGCGGACAACAGATTTCATGGAGGGAACTCCTGTCTCAGGGGGTGTTATGAACAATTTATCTTACCATTCCTGTGGTTTGTGCCAACTGCGTTCTTCGCCGTCCCAGTTGATTCTCTGCTCAACAAAACCAGCCGATGGTGGGCGACGGCGGTGGCGCGGACCATTCCTCGTAACCGGGCGGAGATGCCCCTGACCTCCGACTACTCTGGGTCCATGACACAGACCGGTGCGACCGCCAGCCGTCCCTCCGTTCCCGTGGCCGAGGGCGGGGGGAGAATCGACTCCGAGACGGGCGCCCTGCGCGAGGTGATCGTCCACCGTCCCGGTGGGGAGATCGCCCGCCTGACCCCCATCAACGCCGACTCCCTGCTCTTCGACGATGCCCTCAACATCCCCCGGGCCCAGGCCGAGCACGACGCCTTCACCGCGATCCTGCGCTCCGAGGGTGTCATCGTCCACGACTTCCGCGAGCTGTTCACCGAGGTCCTGGCCGTCCCCGAGGCCCGTCGGCTGGTCCTGGACGAGGCCGTCGGTCCCGACGTCGTCGGCGTCTCCGCCTCCGAGCTGCTCATCGAGTACTTCCAGTCCCTGCCCGACGCCGACCTCGCCGAGGTGCTCCTGAGCGGCATCACCCGCACCGAGCTGCGCGAGCGCCTCAGCTCCTCCGACGGGCGCGATCTGTTCTCCTCCACCTACTTGTCCACCCTGGAGGGGCCGTTCGTCGTCACCCCCCTGCCCAACCTGCTCTTCACCCGCGATGCGTCGGCCTGGCTCTACGGCGGGGTCTCGGTCAACTCCATGGCCCTGGAGCCGCGCCGTCGTGAGGCCATCGGCTACGAGGCCGTCTACCGCTATCACCCGGCCTTCGGCCCGCGCCTGGCCGAGCTCGCCGGCTCCGACGACCCGGAGGCCCGCCTGTGGCGCGAGGTGGGGCGGGTCTCGGCCGCCTCGACCATCGAGGGCGGCGACTTCCAGATCCTGGGCAACCGGACCCTCGTCATGGGCCTGACCCACCGCTCCACCGCCGCCGGGGTGGAGCGCCTGGCCTCCCAGCTCTTCGCCTCCGGTGTGGCCGACCGGGTCATCGGCGTCCACATGCCCGACGCCGCCTTCTACACCCAGCTCGAGGCCGTCATGCACCTGGACACCCTCATGACAATGGTCAGCCCCGACACCTACCTGCGCTTCCCCGGCTTCACCGAGGTCACCACCGTGGAGATCGAGCCCGGAGAAGCGGGCAGGGCTCTCAAGGTGACGGTCCACGACGGCTCCGAGATGGACGCGGTCCTGGCGCGCGCCGCCGGCATCGACTCCTTCCGCGTCATCAGCCCCGGCGCCTCCGACGAGGCCGAGGCCCTGCGCGAGCTCGCCCGGGACTCCTGCAACGTCGTGGCCCTGGCGCCCGGGCGCGTCATCGGCTACGCCCACAACCAGCGCGCCAACGACGCCCTGCGCAAGGCCGGCATCGAGGTCGTCGAGACCCCCGGTGTCGAGCTCGTGCGCGGCCGCGGCGGCTCGCACTGCATGACCTGCCCCGTCACCCGCGACGCGGTGTGAGCCCGGCCGGTCGGGGCACTCAGAGCAGCCGGCAGGCCCCCGGCCCCGGCCTGGTCACGATCACCGCTGCCTGCTCGGCGCCCTGCTCGCGGTCCCGGTAGGCCCGGAGCCACTGCGCGGCGAAGCCCTCGGCCTCATCGGCCCGAACCAGGGCGTACACCGATCCGCCCCACCCGGCACCGAAGGAGGAGGCGCCGATGGCGCCCGCCTCACGGGCCAGTGACACCATGAGCCGGGTCTGCGGCACCTGGTTGCACAGGCCCCGGTCGGCCAGCTCCTGGGAGCGCTGGAGGACCTCACCCACGCCCGGGTCGGCCGCGGCGATCATCCGGGCGCCGGCGGGAACCAGGACGAGGGACTCGATGAGGAACTGCTCGATGCGCTGCCTCTCGTAGCCGGGCTCGCACAGCCCCAGCAGCTCCTTCAGGGCCGGGTCGCCGGCCGCCTGCTCGCCGGTGGCGTCCCCGACCAGGTGCCTGACCGCGCCGGCCAGGGAGGCGTCAGTGCGTCCGGTGGTCTCATTCCACCTGCCCAGCACCGCCTGGACGGTGCTCGGCCCGCGGTTGTAGTCCTCCAGGGCCGCACCGGTCTTGTGGGCCAGCACCCCGCTCACGCCGACGACGAGCGCCCACTGGGCGGGGAAGGAGATGGTCTGATCGACGCGCATCGGGTCGAATCCGGCCAGGAGCAGCCGGTCCTGGGCGCCGCACAGCATGCCGGTGTGGTCTTCGCTCCCGCCGCGGGTGCCCACTCCGCTGGTCCCCGGCAGGTCCCGCCACGCCCGTCCGCCCTCCACGGCGGCGAGGTATCCGGCCAGGGACAGCCGGTCGGGCATCGCCTCGATCCATCGGGGATCCCGGTCCCAGCCGTTGAGGGAGGCCAGGGCCAGGGCCGTGGCGCACACCAGTGCGGAGGACGAGCTCATCCCGGAGGCCGGCGGCAGGTCCGAGGAGATGGACAGGTGGGCCGACACTCCGGCCCCGAAGTTGAGGGTGAGGCGGTCCAGCACCGTCTGAAGGTAGCGGCCCCAGTGGCCCGGTTCCAGGCCCGGGGCCACCCCGGCACGCAGAGTGACCGGATCGCCGCTGTCCGTGGTGGCGGTCAGGGACCCTGGCGACCCCTCCACGCGGCGCGCCCGCGCCGTGATCGCCCGGTCGACGGCGCCGACCAGGACCGAGCCGCCGGCGTAGTCGGTGTGCTTGCCCAGGACCTCGACGCGTCCGGGCACCCGCCACGCGGTCTCCTCGGGCGTCTCACTCATCGCCCCGTGCGTTCCCTCACTCACAGCGACACCTCCGTCCCGGACAGGCGGGCCTCGACCTCGCGGATGTCCTCACGCCGCGACAGGTCCAGGACCCCGCCGGTTGCTGCCAGGACCGAGACCGGACTAGGCAGGGCGCGCACGGCGTCGACGATCTCCAGCTCGCCGCGCGGCGAGGGGGTGATGCGGCGGCAGGCGGCGAAGATCTCCGGGGTGAACCGGAAGGCGTTCATTGACACCGGGGCGTGGGGCCCGGCGGCCCGGACCACCTCCGCTGAGGGCTTCTCCACGATCTCCTCCAGCGCCCCGTCGCGGGCGCGCACGAGGGCGAAGGCGGCGATCCGCTCGGCGGGGATGTTGGACTCGGCCACCAGGGCGGCACGGTCGAAACCGGCCAGGGCGTTGCCCCGGTGGTGGGCCAGGTCGCGCAGCACCTGACGGGGGTAGTAGTTGTCCCCGTTGACCATGAGGAAGGGCTCCCCGCCCACGGCCGACTCGGCGGACAGGACGGCGTCGGCCGTTCCCAGGGGCTCGGTTTGGACGGCCAGGTCGATCGTGAGCCGCTTGAGCTCCAAGGAGTCGATGTGACGGCGGAAGTCCTCGTGCTCGGGTCCGACGACCAGGACGGCC
>CAJZFF010000123.1 GCA_915069725.1 uncultured Actinomyces sp. | reverse complement strand
ATCTTCCGTAAATAAATTATGTTATAATGAGAGCATTCGTGAGATGTTTTTTCTTTAATAGGGGGTAATCACATGCCACTTGTCGGAACAAAAGAAATGTTTAAGAAAGCCTATGAGGGCGGCTACGCCATTGGAGCTTTCAACGTCAACAACATGGAGATCGTTCAGGGCATCACCGATGCTGCGGGAGAGCTCAAGTCCCCTCTGATTCTTCAGGTCTCTGCGGGTGCACGCAAGTATGCGCGCCATGAGTATCTGGTTCATCTCGTCAAGGCAGCTCTCGAAATCAACGACATTCCCATCGCTCTGCATCTCGATCACGGTGCGGACTTCGATATCTGCAAGTCCTGCATCGACGGCGGCTTCACGTCCGTCATGATCGACGGCTCCCACCTCCCGTATGACGAGAATGTCGCACTTGCAAAGCGCGTCGCCGAGTACGCACACGCACACGGCGTTGTCGTCGAGGCAGAGCTCGGTCAGCTTGCAGGCATTGAGGACGATGTCAATGTCTCGGCAGAGGATGCGTCCTACACGAAGCCCGAGGAAGTACAGGACTTCGTCGAGAAGACGGGCGTTGACTCGCTTGCAATTGCAATCGGAACATCGCACGGTGCGTTCAAGTTTACGCCGGATCAGTGCACACGCAACGCAGATGGCGTTCTCGTTCCGCCCCCACTCCGCTTCGACATCCTTGAGGAGATCGAGAAGCGCATCCAGACCCTGCGGCGCTGGTTCGTCGGCAAGCGCTGACCCACCTGGACGGTCAGGTGCGGATGCGGATCCGCTCTGACGTCCTCCTGGGACGTCTCAGCGCCGGATGGCGCCTTGACCGTTGAGGTCGACGTGGCGGGTCTGTAGTGCAGACTCCCCGTCGCTCAGGCGCCAGGCGTCGTAGGGCAGCTCGGCGCGGGACGCCCGGTGCCGCTTCGCCGCCGCGCTCAAGGCCTCCTTGCCGCGGTGCTCCTCGATAATCCGACCCTCATCGACCAGGAGCACCTGAAGCGGCCGGGCACCGGCCTGGCTCAACGCCGACATCCCCTCGTCCTGCGAGCTGGAGGCGACCACCAGCTCCTCGGCGGCCGTGCCCTCGGAGCTGAGGATGCGGCCGGCCCACTTGCGGCCACCCACGGTGGACTTGCCGCCCGAGGAGAACTTGGCGACCTCCTCCATGGTGCCGTCGGCGCCCTCGCGCTCCACCAGCTTGTAGACGAGCGCCGCAGTCGGGCGCCCTGAGCCCGTGACGAGCTTGGTGCCCACACCGTAGGAGTCCACGGGGGCCGCCCCCAGTGCTGCGATGGCGTGCTCGTCGAGGTCGTTGGTGACGGTGATCCTCGTCGAGGTCGCCCCCAGGGCGTCGAGCTGGGCACGCACCTTGAAGGCCTCGGCCACCAGGTCGCCGGAGTCCAGGCGCACCGCCCCGAGCTCACCGCCGGCGGCGCGGGCCGCCTTGACCGCCCGCTCCACGCCGGTGGCGATGTCATAGGTGTCCACCAGGATCGTGGTGCTCGGTCCGAGGCTGGCCACCTGTGCCGCGAAGGCCTCCTCCTCGGTGTCGTGCAGGAGGGTGAAGGAGTGAGCTGAGGTCCCCACCGTGGGAATGCCGTAGAGGAGCCCCGCCTCCAGGTTGCTCGTCCCCACGAAACCGCCGACGACCGAGGCTCTGGCTGCGGCGACGGCCGCCTGCTCGTGAGCCCGGCGCGCCCCGAAGTCCACGCAGGGACGCCCGTGGGCGGCGATGGTCATGCGGGAGGCGGCTGAAGCGACGGCGCAGTCGTAGTTGTAGATCGACAGGGCCAGGGTCTCCAGGATGCAGGCCTCGGCGAAGGTGCCCTCTACGGTCAGCAGCGGAGAACCGGCGAAGTAGCACTCGCCCTCGGCGTAGCCGCGGATCGTCCCGGAGAAGCGGTAGTCGCGCAGGAAGTCCAGGGTCTCGTCGTTGACGACCCCGGTGCGGTGCAGGAAGTCGATCTGCGCGGGGGTGAACGTGAAGGCCTCGATGGCGTCCAACAGCCGACCAGTGCCCGCCACCACACCGAAGCGGCGTGACCCGGGGAGTCTGCGGCCGAAGAGCTCGAAGACGCTGCGCCGTGAGGCGGCCCCCGATGCCAGTGCACCTTGCAGCATCGTGAGCTCGTACATGTCGGTCAGCAAGGAGGTTGAGGCCGTGGACAAGTCCATGGAGGCGGCGGTGGAATCGGCAGAGGGCGCGTAGCTGTTCACGGGAACAACCTATCGCGGCTCACCGCTACCCTGGTGGTATGAGCACCTCGTTGCCCGTTGCGGAACCGGAGATCCTGGAGGAGTCGCGCGTCCGCGCCCAGCGCCTGTGGTGCACCGTGGTTCACGATGACCCGGTCAACACGATGAGCTATGTGACCTGGGTATTCCACTCCTACTTCGGTTTCTCGCTGCCAGTGGCCGAGGCGCTGATGATGCAGGTGCACACCACCGGCCGCGCCGTGGTCTCCCGGGGAGCCCGCGAGCGCATGGAGGTCGATGTCACGGCGATGCACGGATACGGCCTGCGCGCCACCATCGAGCCCATGGGTGACGACGCCGGTGCGGACGACTCTCCAGGAGGTCGCTGATGCGAGCCTTTCGCCGCGTCCCCGAGGGGCTGGCCTGCGGCCTTGACGACTGGGAGCGCGAGCTCCTGGCCAGACTGGCCATGGAGGTGAGGGCCCTTCTCCAAGCGGATGCTCCCCACGGGACCGGCCAGTCCGAGACCTCCTCGCCGTCGCGCCCCGACCCGGTGCGCCCGGGGGAGAGCGAGCGGGATCGTGAGGTCCTGGAGGCCCTGGACTTCGATCTCGATCCGCCGACCAACCACGTTCACCCCGGCCGCCCGAGCACGGACCCCGTTATCGCCGTCCTGCTCCCGCAGGCCTCGGAGGATCCCATCACCTCGATGGAGGTCAGCAGTCTGACTCGTGCGCGCCTGCGGGGTGACAAGGTCGACCGCCTGGCGCACATGGCCGCCGAGCTGCGGGCGCCGTCGGGCCCTGAGGGAACGGTGCTCGTGGCCCCGGGCCAGGAGTCCGACTGGCTGGGGGCGAGCAATGACATCCGGCTCGTGCTGGCCCAGCGTCTGGGTATCGAGTCGGCTCAGGACGCCGAGTCCGTTCACGCAGCCGCCTTCGAGGAGGCCCCCGAGGAGGAGACCTCTCGCGAGCAGTGGTACCGGGGGACGGCGCTCGTCTACGACATGGTCACCTGGTGGCAGGAATCACTGGTATCCGCGCTGTTCGGGGGCACAGGGCCCGCATAGTCTCGCGGTGTGAATGATGCTCCGATCGGGATGTTCGACTCTGGGGTCGGTGGCCTCACCGTCGCCCGTTCTGTCCTCGACCAGCTGCCCCATGAGCAGGTGCTCTACATCGGGGACACCGCCAACAGTCCCTACGGTCCCCGGGACATCGCCGAGGTCCGGTCGCTGGCTCTGGGCATCATGGACGAGCTCGTGGACCGCGGGGTCAAGCTGCTCGTCATCGCCTGCAACACCGCCTCGGCGGCCGTCCTGCACGATGCGCGCGAGCGCTACACCCTGGGGCGGGGAGTCCCGGTCATCGAGGTCATCCACCCGGCGGCACGTACCGCGGCCCGAGTGACCCGCAACGGCAAGGTGGGGCTGATCGCCACCCGCGGGACGGTCGACTCGCGCGCCTACGACGACGCCCTCCAGGCCGTTCCCGGCGTCGAGCTCGTCTCACAGGCGTGCCCGCGTTTCGTCGAGCTGGCCGAGCGGGGGGTGACCACCGGCCCCGAGGTGCTCGACGTCGCCGAGGAGTACCTGGCTCCCATCAAGGCCGCCGGCGTGGACACCCTCATCCTCGGCTGCACCCACTACCCGCTGCTGGTGGGGCCGATCTCCTACGTCATGGGGCGGGACGTGACCCTGGTGACCTCCTCGGACGAGACCGCCAAGGATGTCTACCGGGCACTGGCCGGCAAGAACCTTCTGCGCGGGCCGGAGGCCCCCGAACCGCGCCATGACTTCGCCTCCACCGGCGACCCGGAGGCCTTCTCCGTCCTGGCCCGGCGCTTCCTGGGCCCCGAGGTGACCGCCGTTGAGCATGTCGCCTTCGCCCCTGGGGCTGCCGGCGCCCTTGCCGGGCCGGCCCACCCTCCCTCACCTCCCACCTCCCACCAAGGATCTTCATGAGACTCACGATTATCGGCTGCTCCGGCTCCATGTCGGGCCCCCAGTCCTCGGCCTCCTCCTACCTGGTGCAGGCCGACGGAGTTGACGCCGACGGCGCACCGCGCACCTACTCGATCGTGCTGGATCTCGGGCCGGGATCAATGGGGCAGCTGCTGCGCCACCTCGATCCCGCCGAGCTCGACGCCATTGCGATCTCCCACTGCCACGCCGATCACATGGTGGACCTGGTGGGCATGCACGTCTACCGGCGCTGGCTGCCCACCGGGGCGCTCGGGCCGGTGGCCTGCCTGGGGCCCTCGGAGCTGCTGGAGCGCCTCCAGGGGGTCGACGGCGTCCCGCCCAGTGAGCGCTACGCCACGGAGTTCGGCTTCGTCACCGCCGTGCCCGGCAGGTCCTACAGCGTGGGCCCCCTGGTGATCTCCCCCTTCGAGGCGCTCCACCCCGTGGAGGCCTACGGCTACCGGATCGAGGGCCCCAGCGAGGAGGATCCCTCCCGTCGGGTCAGCCTGGCCTTCACCGGGGACACCGACACCTGCCAGACGATGAGCGACATGGCTCAGGGAGTGGACCTCCTCCTGGCTGAGGCGGCCTTCGTCGAGGGCCGCGACACCGTGGGTGGCATGCACATGACGGGGCGTCGCGCCGGCGAGCTCGCCGCCCAGGCCGGTGCGGGGCACCTGGTCCTCACCCACATCCAGCCCTGGACGGATCCGGCCGTGCCCCTCAAGGAGGCCGCAGCCGTCTACTCCGGCCCATTGGAGGCGGCGACGGCGGACGCCGTCTGGGAGCTGTGAGCGCTGACGGGCACGATCGGCCCACCCCGCGCACAACGGTCTCCTTCACCCCGGCTCTTCCCGACGGGGCGGATTGCCCCTGGACCCGGGGAAGACGGACGCGCTGGTGGCTGGTGGTTCCCGCCGACCTGGCGGCCGTGGCCCTCGTGGCCCTGTTCGGTGCCGCCTCCACCCGCAGCCTGGGGCAGGTTCCCGCCTCCCTGGGGCAGGCGGGTGCGGCCCTCCTCGTCGCCTGGGGCGTGACCTGGCTCGTGCGACGCTCCCGCCCCGATCACCTGGAGATGGCGCTGCCCGAGGGGCTCATCGTCGTGGGGGTCAGCTGGGTGGTCTGGATCGCGTTGCGCCAGGCGGCATCCGCCTTCGACGACGTGTCCGCCATGGTTTCCTGGGCGGTGATGACCGGGGCCTTCCTCCTGGTGTTCCTGGGCGGATGGAGATGGCTCTACGGCTATGTGCGGGCCCACGACTCCCTGACCCCCAAGCCCGTGGCGCGGCGCCTCGCCGAGCAGGAGAGGGAGGACAGCTAGCCCCGCCGGAGGCGGCCCGACTCATTCCGGTAACAGGGCGCTGTCGTTAACTGTCTTTATGGCATGGCAACCCGGTCATTCGTACCTTGGCGCCATGCAGCACTGCGCCAACCGACGTCGACCGCATCGGTGGGTCGGCGTCCTGATCGCCGTCTGCCTCATCCTGGGAGGAACGGTGGGCGGATCGGTCGTCTACCTCCACAGGCACGAGGGGCGGGCTCCGCGCGGAACCATCGTCATGGGCCAGGATGTGACCGGAATGGACCGGTCGACCCTGACCGCGCTCGTGCTTCAGCGGGCCGCGTCGGCGTCACTGACGCTGACCGTCCACGGAACCCCCACCACGGTTCCGCTCACCCAGATCGCCCAGGTCGATGCCCGAGCCACCGTGGAGGCCGCCGTGTCCGGGGCGGGGTCACTGGTGACCCACCTGCACGGCGTCGTGGGGACACGGCAGGTGGCGGTGCGGTACGCGGTCAACAAGGAGGCCCGCGCCGCACTGGTGTCGCAGCTCAGCAGCACGCTGCGCGACCACGTCGTCGAGCCGGCAGTGACCTGGAATGAGGGCAGCGGCGG
>CAJZFF010000122.1 GCA_915069725.1 uncultured Actinomyces sp. | reverse complement strand
CACGAGCATCGAGACGACCTGGGGTGGTGTCAGGGAGCGCCCGCGCGCAGAGGTTTTCGCCATGGCGTCAGCCTACGTGGAATCGCTTGGAGGTTGCAGTGGCGTAGACCCTCTTCGGGCTGGGAAGACCCTTGGAGACCGGTTCGGTGCTTTCCGTCCGGCGGGGTTGCGGGGGATTCGACGACGCGGCGCGCGCTCGGAGACAGGGTGGTCCGGTCACATAGCGAGACGGCTCCGACGCACAGATAATTCTTAGAAATTCTCCAGGTGAGAGTCACGGCGACATCACGATCTCTTGGGGAGGGGTGAGGTTCGGAGGTGGCCTGCCGCCCGTGAGAACTGGAATCCCCGGCCGTGGGAAAGGCTCGGGGCGCAGCGGGTTCTATGTCCGGCAATCGGCTCGCTATCAGAGAACTCTCCTTGTTGGCGCTGATCCTCGGTGTGCTGTCGGGGATCTGCGGGCATCGCATTGCCCAGGTCACGGGGGGAGGATTTGGTGAGAGACACTCGATTGCCATACGGTAACGACTGTGACGTGACCGACAACGGCGTCGGCCGTTGAATGGATCGGGAGTGAGCATGTTTCAAGACGACCAGACCTGGGCGGCCCAAGCGGCCTGCGCCACCGTCGAGCCGGACCAGCTCTTCGGCAAGGGCGCTGAGCAGCGCGACGCACGATCACTGTGCTTCTCATGTCCGGTTCGTATGGAGTGCCTGGCCGAGGCGCTCAACTCCGAGTCCAGCTTCGGCGTCTGGGGCGGACTGACCGAGCGGGAGAGGCGGGCGCTGCTGCGGCGCTTCCCCGAGGTCGACGACTGGGGCCGGTGGCTCGAGCGCGAGGATGACGAGCTCGTCGCCGAGATCCACGCCCGTCGCGCCCCACGCATCCTGGCCCGGGTGCGCTGCGCCTCCTGAAGGCCCCGCGTTGCCGGCTTCCGGCGCCTGGCGGCGGGCTCTAGGCTGAGCCCTATGACTGCATCATCTGAGCCCGTATCCGCTGCGCCCACCACCTGGGAGTACGTCACCGTCCCCCTCATCACTCACGCCACCAAGCAGATCCTCGACCAGTGGGGTGCTGACGGCTGGGAGCTCGTCCAGGTCGTGCCCGGCCCCTCCGGCACGGACAACCTCATCGCCTACCTCAAGCGCCCCCGGTCCTGACGGACCACCCGGCGAGACCGGCGCGCACGACGCCGCGCCTGCGGTCCGGTACCTTCCGGCTGCAGGCGCGGCGTCGTCTATGCGGTTGATGCGGGTGTCAGCGCCCGGCGACTTCTCCGGTGCGCTGCGCTGAGGGCTCGCGACCCGAGACGGGACCTCAGCGGGCGCGACGGCGCAGGCGGTCGACGTCGAGCAGCGTGACGGCCCGGCCCTCCAGGCGGATCCAGCCGCGGGAGACGAACTCGGCCAGCGACTTGTTGACCGTCTCGCGCGAGGCGCCCACCAGCTGGGCGAGCTCCTCCTGGGTGAGGTCGTGGGGGACGTGGACGCCGTCGTCGGTGGGCGAGCCGAAGCGGTCGGCCAGGTCCAGCAGGGCCTTGGCCACGCGGCCGGGCACGTCGGAGAAGACCAGGTCCGCCAGCGCGGTGTTCGTGCGGCGCAGGCGCTGGGCCAGGGCGCGCAGCATGTCCTTGGCCAGCTGCGGGTGGGACTCCACGAAGGTCATGAGCTGGTTGTGGTCCAGCGTCAGGAGCTCGGTGGGGGCCACGGCGGTGGCGGTGGTGGAGCGCGGGCCCGGGTCGAACAGGGTCAGCTCGCCGACGATCTCGCCGGGGCCGAGCACCGCGAGCAGGTTCTCGCGGCCGTCGGCGCTGGCGTGGCCGAGCTTCACCTTCCCGGAGAGGAGAATGTAGAGGCGGTCGCCTGAGTCGCCCTCGTTGAAGAGGGTCTCGCCACGGCGCAGAGTCGTCTGCGTCATCATGGCGCGCAGTTCCTCCTGCTCCTCCGGGCTCAGGCCCTCGAAGAGCGGGATCCTGGAGATAATGCTGTCTTCCACGGAGATCCTCCTGGTGGTTAGGGGGCTGGCATCCCGCATGCGGGAGCCCTCGGGTCTATCCTGCCACGGCTTGTGACCTGTGGCACGCCGTCGAGCATTGTAGCCCCCGTGTGTTGCAGGTCAAAGGGGAGTGAGCAACATCGGGTGCGTCGTGCGACACGGTCCCAGCCGTGAGCTTGCGGGCCGGCGGCGTGATCGACTGCAATGGCGGTTTGCGGAGGAAGACCCGCTCAGAGGCGGACCGGGGCCCGCAGGAGGACCCCTCCGGCGCGGGCGGCACTGATGGTGCTGGTGGTGCTGGCGCCGCCGCCGATGAGATCGCGGAGAGAGGACACAGTGCGTAGGGCAGCGAGTAGCGAGACCGCTGGGGCCGAGGCGGCGGGGGAGGTCGGGACCGGACCCGAGATTGCTGAGGCGGCGCTGACGACTGAGCCGGCCCGGCGCGCGGGCGCCGTCGACCACGAGCTCATGACCCTCTACCCCGACGCCGCCTGCGCCCTGGACCACGACGGCCCCTTCCAACTGCTCGTGGCCACCGTCCTGTCGGCCCAGACCACTGACGCGCGCGTCAACACCGTCACCCCCGAGCTCTTCGAGCGCTACCCCGACGCCGCCGCCCTGGGAGCCGCCCGGCGCGAGGACCTCGAGGCGATCCTGCGGCCCCTGGGCTTCCAGCGCGCCAAGGCCGGCCACCTGCTCGGCATCGGTCAGGCCCTCACCGAGCGCTTCGAGGGGCGGGTGCCGCGCAGCCGCGAGGAGCTCGTGGCCCTGCCGGGCGTGGGGCGCAAGACCGCCAACGTCGTGCTCGGAAACGCCTTCGGACAGCCCGCCATCACCGTGGACACCCACGTGGGCAGGCTCTCGCGCCGCCTGGGGTGGACGACGTCGAAGGACCCGCTGCGCGTGGAGAAGGACATCGCGGCCCTGTGGGAGCCGTGGCGCTGGACCGACGGCTGCCACCGGCTCATCGAGCACGGGCGCCAGGTGTGCTCGGCCCGCTCGCCCCACTGCGGCCAGTGCACGCTGCTCGAGGCCGGGCTGTGCCCGCAGGTGGGGGTCTGAGGGTCGCCTGAGAGCGGTGCCCGCGGAGGGGCCGGGCCGGTGTCGGGCTAGCCCCACCCCCGGTCCACCAGATGGCCGGATGGGCCGGGAGAGACGGCGCCGTCAGGCTGGAGTCATGACTGCTCACTCGCCCCTGGCCCCCTCCGACCCGACCGCCGCCCTCGCCTCATCCCTGCCGTCCACTACTCCGTCCACCGGGCCGGGCTCGACGTCGCCCGTCGCCATCCGGCTGCGCGGCCTGACCCGCGTCTACGAGGTCCCCGGACGCCAGGACGCCCGTGTCACCGCCCTGGATCACGTCGACGCCGACCTGCCCGAGGGCAGCTTCACCGCCGTCGTCGGGGCCTCCGGGTCGGGCAAGTCCACGCTGCTGCACTGCATGGCCGGCCTCGATGAGCCCACCAGCGGACAGGTGACCATGCTCGGCGCCCTCACCTCCGGGATGCGGGCCGCTGAGAGGGCCCGGTTCCGCGCCCGCCACGTCGGCTTCGTCTTCCAGGAGTACAACCTCATCGCCTCCCTGAGCGCCGCCGACAACGTCTCCATGCCCTCGCGCCTGGCCGGGCGTCCCCTGAACGGCGCCCAGACCCGGGAGGCCCTCGACGCCGTCGGGCTCGCTCACCGCGCCGGCCTCAAGCCCCACCAGCTCTCCGGCGGGGAGCGCCAGCGCGTGGCCATCGCCCGCGTCATGGCCAGCCGGCCCCGGATCGTCTTCGCCGACGAGCCCACCGGCGCCCTCGACCTGGACTCCGCCGCCCTCGTCCTGGACTGGTTGCGCCGGCTCACCGAGCAGGGCACCACCGTGGTCATGGTGACCCACGACGTCGAGGCCGCCGCCAGAGCAGACGCGGTCGCCGTCATGAGTCAGGGACACCTGGTGCAGTGGACCAGCTGCCGAGACGCCCGCCAGATCGCCGAGCTCGTCCACTCGGCGCGAGCCACGCGCGCCGCCTGACCGGAACAGGAGCAGGAGAGGATCGGAGAAGATCATGGTCACACTCATCTGGAACGACCTGCGCCACCACGCCCGCCAGTGGCTGTGGTCGCTGCTCGTCGCCACCGTCGGCGGCGCCATCATCGGCGTCATCATCACCACTTGGTACAGCGCCCTGAGCTGGGCCCAGGCCCAGGGCTCGGCCGAGCTCGTGAACGCCTCCCACATCATCGGCTCCAGCCTTGTCTCCTACGTGGGGCTGGCCACCGCCGTCATCCTGTCCACGACGCTGGGCCTGACCGTCTCGGCCCAGCAGCGCTCCCACGCTCTGTGGAAGGTTCTGGGCATCCCCGGCAGCCGCATCCGCCGCACCATCCTGGCGCAGGTCGGGGTGATCGGGCTGCTCGGAGGCGTCATGGGGGCGGTGGCCAGCCTGCCGTTGGTCCGCGTCTACCTGCTCACCTGGCGGGAATTCGATGTGTTTCCTCAGAATCTGCCCATCATCATGCCGGGCTTCGGGGTGCCGTTGACCATTGCCGTGACGACGCTGTTCTGCATCCTGGGCGCGATGGGGCCGGCCCGGCGGGCGGCGTCGGTCCCCGAGATGCAGGCGCTGCGGGAGGCCACGGCCCCGCAGACCCGGACCCGGTGGTGGCAGTGGGTGGTCGTCGGCATTATGCTCCTGGGCCTGGTCATGACCCCCTTCGAGAGCTCTCTACCCATGAGTGACGCGGAGAGGGCGGAGATGGCCACGTCCGGTATGAACCTCAACGACCCGGGGGAGCGCGCGATGGCCGGCGCCTCCATGGGGCTCCTCGCCGCGATCGCGGGTCTGTGCGTGCCCAACTGGACGCTGCGGCCCCTGCTGACCTGGTGGACCGCGCTCATCCCGGGCCGCAGCCCCGCCTGGTTCGCCGCCCGCGCCAACGCCCGCCACCGCGCCTCCCTGTCAATGACGACGATCGTCCCCTTCGCCATCGCCGTGGCCCTGACCGGCACGGTCTACGCCGCCGTCGGGGCCGGCCAGGCCACCGGCGCGCAGGGCTCGGTCAACGGGTTCCTCTCCGTCGGGGTTCCAACCTTCTTCATTTCCGGCGTCGGCGGGATCGCCAACATCGCCATGGTGGGGCGAGCCCGACGCCAGGAGGGGGCGCTGCTGGGGGTCATCGGGGCGCGCACCGGCACCGTCCTGGCCTCCACCGCGCTGGAGGGGGTCATCTATGCCGTCACCGGCATCATCTTCGGGCTGGCGGCCACCGCCGTCAGCGCCGTCTACGCCGCGCTGTACTCCGGGGGCGGGACGGCGGTCCTGGTCGCCTCGGTCCCGGTGGGGCTGCTGGCCCTCGTCAGCGGGATCTCGCTGGCGCTCGCGGTGGCGACCACCTGGCTGCCCGCCCAGCTGGACCGGCGCTCCCTCATGGACAACCTGCGCCAGCCGGTGTGAGGCGGTGTGAGCCGGCGTCGTACCCACCCCGCCGAGCCGGGTGGCGGGTGACGGCGTCGGGCTGACCGCACCGCACCCGTCGAGCTGGGCACTTCTTGTGCAGACCTACGGAAGAACGGCGGGGCTGCGCGATAAGTGCTCGGCTCGCGGCCTCAGGCGGGGGCGGGTGGCGCGACGTCGGCCAGGAAGGGCAGCAGGGCCCGGACGAACCCGGCCGGGGTCTCCTCCTGGGGGAAGTGGCCGGAGCGGTGGATCGTCACCTGACGCAGATTGCCAGCCACGCGGTGGGTGTCGCGCGCGTAGGCCTGGGCGGGCTGGACCGGGTCGAGCTCGCCCTGCACCGACAGGACGGGCACCGTCACCGGCTTGTCCAGGGCCGCCGTCTCCGCCCGGGACAGCACGAGGTTGCGCAGCGGCTCCAGGGCGCTGTGGGCGGCGCCGGGTCGGGACAGGAGCTCGGCGTAGTAGGGGGCCTCTTCGGCCAGTGCCTCGCGCGTGTGCGGCCCGGCCCAGGAGCGCAGCAGGCCCTCCAGGGCACTGCGGCTGCGCAGGCGGCGCTCGGCCAGGCCCGGGATCCGCAGGCTCACGTACTGCAGCGCCGGCCCCGACAGGGCCCGGGCCCGCAGCGAGCGCAGCGCGAGCGGGTGGGG
>CAJZFF010000121.1 GCA_915069725.1 uncultured Actinomyces sp. | reverse complement strand
CATGCGCTCGAGCTCATCGACCGGCAGGGAGCCCAGCGCCGCGCCGGCCTCGGAACCGGCCAGGGCGATGACGAGCAGGTCGCGCAGGCGGGCCAGCAGGTCCTCGACGAAGCGGCGGGGGTCGTGCCCGGAGGAGACGACCCGGTCCACCACCCGGAAGACGCCGGCGCCGTCGGAGGCCGCGATGGCGTCAACGCACTGGTCGAGCATGGTGGTGTCGGTGTAGCCCAGCAGGGCGACGGCCCGCTGGTAGTCGACGCCGCCGTCGTGCGCCCCCCCGATGAGCTGGTCCATGACCGAGAGAGTGTCGCGCACCGAGCCGCCGCCGGCGCGCACCACGAGGGGGAAGACGCCGGGGCCGATCTCGACGCCCTCGGCCTGGCACAGGTGGGCGAGGTAGCCCTCGAGGACGTCGGGCGGGACGAGACGGAAGGGGTAGTGGTGGGTGCGCGAGCGGATGGTGCCGATGACCTTCTCCGGCTCGGTGGTGGCGAAGATGAACTTCACGTGCGCCGGCGGCTCCTCGACGAGCTTGAGCAGCGCGTTGAAGCCCTGCGCGGTGACCATGTGGGCCTCGTCGAGGATGAAGATCTTGTAGCGGTCACGGGCCGGGGCGAAGGCGGCGCGCTCGCGCAGGTCGCGGGCGTCGTCGACGCCGTTGTGGCTGGCGGCGTCGATCTCGACGACGTCAAGGCTGCCGGGTCCGCCGGTGGCCAGGTCCCGGCAGGAGGGGCAGGTGCCGCAGGGGGTGTCGGTGGGGGCCTGGGCGCAGTTGAGGCAGCGGGCCAGGATGCGCGCCGACGTCGTCTTGCCGCAGCCGCGCGGGCCGGAGAAGAGGTAGGCGTGGGTGACGCGGTCGGCCCGCAGCGCCGCCATGAGCGGAGCGGTGACGTGGTCCTGCCCGATGACCTCCTGGAAGGTGTCGGGGCGGTAGCGGCGGTACAGAGCGGTGGTCACGGCCCGAGCCTAATCGGCCGGGCCGACACCGTGCGAGGGACCGGGCGGGTCGGGTTCCGTCTGGCACGATGGACGGGCCGGCGCGTCGCCGCCTGGAGGAACGGAGGAACCATGACCGTCACCGAGGCTCTTGTCTCCCGCAACGCCGCCTACTCCGCCGAGGTTCTCGCCCGGGGCGGCCTGGCGGCCAAGGGGAAGCAGAAGGTCGCCGTCGTGGCCTGCATGGACTCGCGCGTGGACGTCTTCGCGGCCCTGGGGCTCACCCCGGGCGAGGCGAACGTCATCCGCAACGCCGGCGGCCTGGTCACCGAGGACACGATCCGCTCCCTGTCGATCAGCCAGCACCTGCTGGGCACCGAGGAGATCCTCCTCATCCACCACACCGGCTGCGGCATGCTCTCCTTCACCGACGACGAACTATGCGCCACCCTGGAGGCTCAGACCGGCGCGCGGCCAACCTGGGCACCGGGGGCCTTCACCGACCTGGCCGACAGCGTGCGCCAGTCGATCGCCCACATCAAGGCATCGCCCTTCATCCCCCGCACTGACGCCGTGCGCGGCTTCGTCCTGGACCTGGCCACCGGCTGCCTGGAGGAGGTCGACGCCGCCGAGGCGTGACCCTGGTCTACAACAGCAGAAGGAGTGCGGGGCGCCGTCGAGCCCGCCGGCCTACCGCCCGAGCAGACCGCCCCGCCGCTGCTGGAAGACGTGAGGACCCCTCGCGCACCCGCCAGAGCCTGCTTACCCTTGCTACCTTCCGGTCCTGGGGGATTCACTGGATGACGCCGCACGAGGGGCCGAGCGAGAGACTACCCGATCCGGCCCCCGGTTGCGAACCGCCCGCGTGCGGCCCCACCGCGCCCGCCCCGTCCCTGAGCTCGAGGACGCACAGCAGGGACAGGAGGGCCTGCGGACGGTCCTGGGAACCGCGCACTCTGAAGGCCTCCGGTGCGTCCTGGTGGGGTCGACGCCGCGCAACCGGCCTCGCGTGACAGATCCCACCACCCCGGGCTGGCCCCGAGGATGGGCGTTCCGATATATTCCTTTCTCGTTGCACGTGGTTGTCGCCGCGTGGAGCGCCTGGAGGATTCGCCTAGTGGCCTATGGCGCACGCTTGGAAAGCGTGTTGGGTGCAAGCCCTCGGGGGTTCGAATCCCCCATCCTCCGCCACCACCCCGGAATCCGTGTGATTCCGGGGTTTTTCCGTCCTCCCCGCGACCGTACGCAGCAGGCGCCCGATCAGGTTTCCTCCCCATCGACGCCGCCTCCCGCTCCTGCCACGATGACCCCATGCGCACGACCGCCTCATCCCTCATCGCCCTCCCGACGGCACTCCTCCTCGCCGTGAGCCTCAGCGCCTGCGACGAGGAGGCGGTGGGCACCCCCTCCACTCGTCCCTCCTCCTCGGCCACGGCCGACCCCACGGACTCCCCCACGGACGAGCCCTCTCAAGGCTCCGACGCCACCCCCTCGGCCACCCCTCGGGCCGACGCCTCCACCGGCTCCAGCGCCAAAGCGGAGGGCGGGGCCAAGACCGTGAGCATCCAGGACCTCAAAGCCGGCAACTGCATCTCCGAGATGGTCAACGGGACCGAGCAGGGCGGATCGGATGCCACGGGCGCGAAGCTCGTCGACTGCTCCACGCCCCACCAGTACGAGGTGACCGGAACGGGGCAGTCCACAGCCTCCACCTACGCCGAGGCGAGCACCTCGGATGAGGTCACCGCCGTCTGCAACCCGGTGCTGGAGAAGTACGTCGGCTCCTCATCCAAGGCCAAGAAATACCGGGTGGCGGCCCTAACCCCCTCGCAGTCCTCCTGGGACCAGGGGGACCACTCGCTGGTCTGCTTCGCCCAGAACCGGGATAACACACCATTGAATAATTCCATCAAGAACTCCTAGTCTGTCCCCAACGAGCAGGACGGCCGCACACGGGCGAACCACCGATGGAGGGGACCACTTCTCCCTTCCCGCGCCTTGCGAATACTGTCCAGCCTCCCACTCCGGCCGGGTGGCGACTCTCCGTCTCTCCGTCTCATGTCGCCACCCGGTCCTTATCCCGGATTTTTCAGCCGCTTTTTCGGCCGCGACCAGGAGCCTGCAGAAAACCGGCACAATGCCGCCATTTCGACTGTTACGGTTCGACCCATGCGCACCCGGACCACGCTCCTCACCCTCCCCGTCGCCGCCGTCGTCACCATGGGGCTGACCTCCTGCAGCCTGTTCTCCTCGCAGACCACCACCGCCACCAAGGACCTCGAGGTCGGGCAGTGCTACAACACCGTGAGCAAGGACTCCGGCGGGGATCAGGCGATCGGCGAGGTCGTCGTGGTCGACTGCTCCAAGGCTCACACCTACGAGGTCATCGCCCAGACCACCTTCAGCGATGACATCAAGGACTTCCCCAAGCAACAGGCACGTGACTCCCTGGGGCAGGGCTTCTGCCTGGGCGAGGACTTCACCAAGTACGTCGGGATCGAGTCCGGCAAGACCAGCTACCAGGTCGAGTACCTCACGCCGGGCGAAGGCACCTGGGCCCAAGGCGACCGCAAGATCACCTGTGTCGTCACCCAGGGGGACAAGTCACAGGTCAAGGGCTCTGCCAAGAACTCCAAGAAGTAGCCCTCACCTCCAGGAGCCGTCGCTCCGGGCGGCCGCGGCCATCCCGAAACCCTGAACAATACTGAATATCGCGTCGATAGCCTTTCATAAAATAAGGTCGACCGTCATACTTTTCCGGGAGCGCCGACCCCGATCAAGCGCCGCGTTCTTCCGGAACTTCTCGGGTTGGAGAAGGGGCCGGCATCACGCGCAGCTGCCGCGCTCGTAACCTCCTGGAGTGACCAGTGACGCCCTCAGTGCACCGCAGCCCGGCGCTCCGCTCGACGACGAGCCCTCCGAGCGCCGCCCTGGCCGCGCACGCCGTCGAGGCCCCAGACGGCGCCCGGGCGAAGGCGGCAGCCGACCGTCCTCCACCCAGGAAGCGATCCTGACCGCCGCACGCGAGTCCTTCCTGACCCAGGGCTATGAGGGCACCACCATCCGCGCGGTGGCCCGGGCGGCCGGCGTGGACCCGGCACTCGTGTCCTACTACTTCGGCTCCAAGGGGGACCTGTTCGGGGCGGCGGTCAACCTGCGCATGCGGGCGAGTCAGGAGATCGCCACTGCCATCAGCGGGGATCTCCTCTCGGCCGGCCCCCGCCTGGTGCGCCTGTCGCTGACGGCCTGGGACGACGACGCCGACGGCGCGACCTTCCGCAGCCTGCTGCAGTGGATGGCCACCGACACCCGCAGCCCGGAAGCGATCCAGAACTACGCCACCGAACAGATCGCGGCCCCGATGGCCGAGGCCCTCGAGCAGTCGGGCCTGTCAGTCGCCTCGCCGCGCGAACGGGCCACCCTGGCCGGCTCCCAGCTGGTGGGACTGGCCATGATCCGCTACGTGCTGCGCCTGGAGCCCATCGCCAGCGCGAGCATCGACCACCTCGCGGAGGTCGTTGGACCGACGATCCAGCGCTACCTCACCGGCCCGCTGCAGTCCGCGTGAACAGGGTTCGCCCCGGTGACTGGTCACAGGGGCGAACAACAGGCGTACCGAGGATGTCTCGGGTTCGGCTCAGAAGGTCTCGTAGCGCCCCGAGCTGAGGAAGACGCCGTGACCGGTCTCGGTGTTGCGGCAGGTCATGCCGGTCTCCTCGGAACTGCACACCCAGGAGCCGAAGGTGACGGACTGGCCGTACTCCACCACCTGGGGCGAGGAGCCGCCACCGCGGAAGGCCTCGTCGAGAGAGAAGGCACCCTCACTGCGGCCGGCGAGCTGCGGAGTTCCCCCGGAGCTGAGGTCGAACCACCACTTCGGCGAGCCCGCCTCATCCTTACCGTAGGTGCCGTTGGAGCGGTAGGACAGCACACCGCAGCCCGCGTAGTGGGCGGACAGGTCGCAGCCGATATTGCCCGACGGCGACACGATCATGGCGGTCTTCTCCGAGACGAGGTTGCCCGGGACGAAGGACGTTGCCTGGCTGGGCTGCTCGTCGGCGGGGGCGGCCGGCTCAGCCGGCTTCTCGGCGGGCTTGTCAGCCGGCGCCTCAGACTGCTTGTCGGCCGGTGCAGGCTGTGCGTCAGCCGGCTTGTCGGCGGGCTTGTCGGCAGGCGCCTCAGCCGGTTTCTCGGCGGGCTTGTCAGCCGGCTTCTCGGCCGGCGCCGGCTGCTCCGAGCGCTTCTGAGTCTCAGGGGTCGGGGAGCTCGGCGCCTGAGTGGATCCGGCATAGGACTTACCGGCGTCGTCGGACTTCCCCTGAGCCTGAGGGGCCTTGGAGGCGCCACCGTTCTGCTGCTTCGGAGCGTCCGTCTTGCCGGGGGCCAACGCCCTGGTGGCGTCGGTCCCGCTGGCGGCCGGACGGGGCTCGTTGGCCCGCGGGCTCGCGGGACGGGACTGGGAGCCGGAGGACTGCGACGTGGAGGAGTCGGCGGGGCCCTTACCGGTGGGACTGGGGATGCGAGGAGAGGCGTGCCCCGACTTCTGGCCGGAGGTCGCCTTGGCACTGGCCGTCGACTGCGCCTTCGCCGATGACGATGAACCCGTGGTGCCCTGCTGATTGGCGTTGGAGGCACCACCGGACTGACAACCGGCCAGAAGCATGGCGGTCGAGGTGAGAACAACAAGGGACAGGGGAATGGTGAAGCCGCTTCGGCGGACCGCGATGGTCATGGCTGCGGCATCCTTTCGGTCGACGTCGGTGCACCCAACACGGTACTAGAGCGTCGAAGACGAGGGGAACAGTCTGGAGATCAGCAACAGCGCCACTTGTCGACGTCAGACAACCCCCATTCCCAGCAAACCATTAGATTTCGTTGTGATAACGCCAATAACAATGAGATGACGGATTGATCGTTCCGCAGACCACATTCCAACTAGTGAGACAGATAACGGATTGGCGGCTCGCCCTCGGAGGCCGGTCGGGCCGTTCAGCAGGCCTCCGCGGACGGGTGCACCTCCCCACGGCGCTCCCGTGCGCCTTGCGCCGCTTCATTCACTAGGATGTCCCCCGTGATCTTCAAGGCAGTGCGAGAGAGGCCCCCCTACCCCGACCACGGGGTCACCACTCAGCGCGATTGGGCCGTCATCGCACCTCGACAGATCC
>CAJZFF010000120.1 GCA_915069725.1 uncultured Actinomyces sp. | reverse complement strand
AGTGGGCGATACTGGGATCGAACCAGTGACCTCTTCCGTGTCAGGGAAGCGCGCTCCCGCTGCGCCAATCGCCCGAGCGGATGACGGGACTCGAACCCGCGACCCTCACCTTGGCAAGGTGATGCTCTACCAACTGAGCCACATCCGCGTGACACCCTTGTGGGGTGCGGGAAGAAAGTTAGCAGAGGTATCCGTCGGAGGCAAAACGCAGTCGAGCCCGTGTCCTCATGAGGTGTCTCACGCCCCGCCGACCCGCCTCGATCACCGGGCAGCACCCGGGGACTTGCCGGGAGACGCTCCGACGTGACATGTCTTTCTCCCACTCTCCTGCCTTCGCACCTCAGTCGTGGCAGGGTAGTCCCCATGACCACGCCGACAACAACGACGCCTCAGGCCGCACCGGAACCTCAGGAGGGCCCCCAGCGCCAGATCTGGCCGGGCCACCCCTACCCGCTCGGGGCGACCTATGACGGCTCGGGAACGAACTTCGCCCTCTACTCCTCGGCCGCCAGCGGCGTCGACCTGTGCCTGTTCGACGACGAGGGCCACGAGGAGCGGGTGGCGCTCAAGGAGGTCGACGGCGACGTCTGGCACGCCTACCTGCCCGGGATCTCTCCGGGTCAGAAGTACGGCTACCGGGTGGCGGGCCCCTACGACCCGGCCTCCGGTCACCGCTGCGACCCCTCCAAGCTGCTGCTGGACCCTTACGCCAAGGCGATCTCCGGCGAGGTGACTCCGTCCCAGACTCTGTACTCCTACTCCTTCGACAACCCGGAGGTGCGCAACGAGGAGGACTCGGCGGGCCACACCATGCGCTCGGTGGTCATCAACCCCTACTTCGACTGGGGTCACGACCGTCCCCCGAACCACGAGTACCACGAGACGATCATCTACGAGGCCCACGTCAAGGGCATGACCAAGCTGCACCCGATGGTTCCCGAGGAACTGCGGGGCACCTACGCAGGTCTGGCTCAGCCCGCCGTCATCGACCACCTCAAGAACCTGGGCGCGACGGCCATCGAGCTCATGCCGGTCCATCAGTTCGTCAACGACACCCACCTGCAGGAGAAGGGCCTGTCGAACTACTGGGGCTACAACACGATCGGTTTCTTCGCCCCGCACAACACCTACGCCGCCTACGGCACCGAGGGTGAGCAGGTCCAGGAGTTCAAGTCCATGGTCAAGGCCTTCCACGAGGCCGACATCGAGGTCATCCTGGACGTGGTCTACAACCACACGGCAGAGGGCAACCACCTGGGCCCCACCCTGTCCTTCCGCGGCATCGACAACAGCTCGTACTACCGCCTCGTCGATGGCTCGGCCAGCCACTACTTCGACACCACCGGCACCGGCAACTCGCTGCTCATGCGCTCGCCGGCCGTCCTCCAGCTCATCATGGACTCGCTGCGCTACTGGGTCACCGAGATGCACGTCGACGGGTTCCGCTTCGACCTGGCCTCCACCCTGGCCCGCCAGTTCCATGAGGTGGACAAGCTCAGCGCCTTCTTCGACATCATCCACCAGGACCCGGTGCTCTCCCAGGTCAAGCTCATCGCCGAACCCTGGGACGTGGGCGACGGAGGCTACAACGTGGGCGGCTTCCCGGCCCTGTGGAGCGAGTGGAACGGCAAGTACCGCGACACCGTGCGCGACTTCTGGCGCGGGGAGCCCTCCACCCTGGGCGAGTTCGCCTCCCGTATCACCGGCTCCTCCGACCTCTACCAGCACGCCGGACGCACCCCGGTGGCCAGCATCAACTTCGTCACCGCCCATGACGGCTTCACGCTGCATGACCTGGTCTCCTACAACGAGAAGCACAACGAGGCCAACCTCGAGGGCAACGCCGACGGCGACAACAACAACCGCTCCTGGAACTGCGGCGCCGAGGGACCCACTGACGACCCGGCGATCAACGAGCTGCGTCAGCGCCAGACCCGCAACTTCCTGGCCACTGTCCTGTTCAGTCAGGGCGTGCCCATGATCTGCCACGGCGACGAGATGGGACGAACCCAGGGGGGCAACAACAACGTCTACTGCCAGGACAACGAGATCTCCTGGGTCAACTGGGACCTCAGTGAGCAGGACAACGACCTGCTGGAGTTCACCCGCACCATGATGTGGCTGCGTCGCGACCACCCGGTGCTGCGTCGTCGGCGCTTCTTCACCGGGGACGCCGGCCACGGCGGGGAGAGCGAGCTCGGCGAGATCGAGTGGCTCACTCCGGCCGGTGAGTCCATGACCGACCAGGACTGGACCACCTGGTACGCCCGGGCCATGATGGTCTTCCTCAACGGGGAGGCGATCGCCGAGCCCGATGAGCGGGGCCAGAGGATCGTGGACAACTCCTTCCTCGTGCTCATCAACGCCTCCGACGAGGACATCACCTTCACTCTGCCCGGCGAGGGCTACGCCCCCACCTGGAAGGTCGCGCTGGACACGGCTCCCGCGGTGGACGGGGACTCGGACCCGGTTCTCGCCGCTGACGAGACCGTCGTGGTCGAGGCCCGTTCCATGCTGTTCCTCATGGACGCCCCCGAGGCCGACGCCACCACGGAGCGGCACCAGCGGTAGGGACGCTCCGCGGCCCTCCGACGCGCAACCGGACACATATCCATCAGCAACACCACCCGACGCAGACCAGACAAGCTCAGGAAGTGACATGACCGACGCAGTGGACGCAGCAGTGGATCAGGCCGGCTCGGCGGGTTCTGCGGAGACACCCGCCTACGCGCCGTGGTCGGGGCACGTGCCGGCTCCGGAGCACCGCACGCCGGTGACCACCTACCGTCTCCAGCTCGGTGAGGACCTGACCTTCGCAGACGCCAAGGCCCTGGTCCCCTACCTGGCCGACCTGGGAGTCACCGACCTCTACCTCTCCCCGATCCTCACCGCCGCGCCGGGCTCCACCCACGGCTACGACGTCGTCGATCACCGCCGGGTCTCGGCCGTCATGGGTGGAAGGGAGCAGCTCGAGGCCCTGGCCGCTGAGGCCGACGCCCACGGCATGGGCGTCGTGGTGGACATCGTCCCCAACCACATGGCCGTGCCCACCCCCGGATGGCACAACCTGCCCCTGTGGTCGGTGCTGCGCGAGGGACCGGACTCCCCCTACGCCGCCTGGTTCGACCTCTCCCTGGACGAGCCCATCCTCATGCCGGTCCTGGGCAAGCGCATCGGCGCCGTCCTGGCCGACGATGAGCTCACCCTCGAGCAGATGGTGGTTCCGGGGCAGGAGGATCTGGGCGAGCAGTGGGTCCTGCGCTACTACGACCACGCCTTCCCCGTCGCCCAGGGCACCGAGGCGCTGCCGATGCACGTCCTCGTCGAGCGCCAGCACTACCGCCTGGCCTACTGGAAGGTCGGCGACGAGGAGATCAACTACCGACGGTTCTTCGACGTCGGCACCCTGGCCGCGATCCGCGTTGAGGAGCCCGACGTCTTCGCCGGAAGCCACGGCCTCATCCTCGAGCTCATGAGAGACGGAGTCATCAGCGCTCTGCGGGTCGACCACCCCGACGGCCTGGCCGACCCCGGTGGCTACCTCACCCAGCTGGCCGAGGCCACCGGCGGGGCATGGATCGCCGCGGAGAAGATTCTGGCGCCCGACGAGTCCCTGCCCACCTCCTGGCCGGTGGCCGGAACCACCGGCTACGACGCCGCCTGGCGGATCGACCAGCTTCAGGTGGACCCCGCCGGAGCCGCCCGACTGGGCGCACTCATGCAGGAGCTCACCGGTGACGCACCGGTCGACTACGACCGCATCGTCGAGGAGGCCAAGCGCGAGGTCATCGCCGGCTCACTGGCCGCGGAGGTCGACCGTCTGGCCCGCATCCTGGACTCCTTGACCTCCCAGGACGTGCGTCTGCGCGACCACACCCTGCGCGACCTGCGGGCCTGCGTCGTCGAGCTGCTCGTGGCCGCCGATCAGTACCGGGTCTACGTCGTCCCGGGTACACCGCCCAGCCCGGAGACGGCCGCCGTCCTGCACGCCGACGCCGAGCGCGCCCGACAGCGCCTCGAGCCGGACCAGGGAGAGACCCTCGACCTCGTGGTCGCCATCCTCCTGGGTGAACCGGTCGGCTCCGAGGGCCTGTCGGAGTCCCCCGAGCGCACCGAGGCCATCATCCGCTTCCAGCAGGTGTGCGGGGCTGTCACCGCCAAGGGAGTGGAGGACACGGCCTTCTACCGCTGGACCCACCTGACCAGCCTCACCGAGGTCGGAGGCAACCCGGCCGGCTTCGCGCTGAGTGCCGATGAGGCCCACGCCTGGGCCGACCGGGTTCAGAACACCTGGCCCGACACGATGGTCACCTCCACCACCCACGACACCAAACGCGGTGAGGACGTGCGCGCCCGCCTGGACGTGCTGGCCTCCTACGCCGAGGAGTGGAGCAACCTCATCCACCGTCTGCGCGCCATGACCGCGCAGGTCCGCCCCCTGGACCTCGACGGGCGCAGCGAGAACCTGCTGTGGCAGACCCTGTGGGGGACCTGGGCGCCCGACAGCGACGACCCCATGACCCCCGAGCGACTGAGCGCCTACCTCGTCAAGGCCTCCCGGGAGCAGAAGATCTGGACCACCTGGACCGCCCCGGACCTGGCTCGGGAGCAGGCCCTGACCGACTACGCCACCCACCTGCTCACCAGCGAGGAGGTCTCCGCCGAGCTCGAGGCCTTCGCGGCCCTGACGGCCAGGTCCGTGCGCGCTGCGATCCTCGCCGGCAAGGCGCTCGCCCTGACCTGGATGGGCGTGAGCGACATCTATCAGGGCAGCGAGACCACCCGCACCTCACTGGTGGACCCCGACAACCGCCGCGCGGTCGACTACACCGGCCCCTCAGGTCTCATCAACGCTCTGGAGCGCCTCGACACCGGAGCCGCACCGCGCAGCCTGGATGAGGACAAGCTCTTTCTCACCTCCCGCCTGGCGCGCCTGCGCGCCGCCCGCCCCCACACCTTCGTCGGTCCCCGCTCGGGCTACCGCACGATCCCGGTGACCACCTCCTTCGCCTTCGCCTACGCCCGCCTGCTCGACGAGATCCCCGACGTCGTCGTCATCGTCAGACGCCTGTCCCGGCGGCTCGAGCAGCTGGGGGGATGGCGCGAGGAGAGCATCGTCCTGCCGGAGGGGACCTGGGAGCACGTCCTGCGCACCGGCACCGTGGAGGGAGGCAACCAGCCTCTGGCCGAGGTAGTCGGGGACGATGCCGTCGTCGTCCTGGCCAGAGCCGCCTCCCCCGACTCCCAGACCGACTCGGACCACGCCGCCCAGGAACAGGAGGCCACCCGATGAGCCCGACGCCCCGGACCTGGCAGTCCCCGGCCCTGCCCGTGAGCCCCCGCGTTCCCGTGTGGGCCCCCACGGCGAGGCGGGTCGAGCTGCACCTGCCCGGCGATGAGGGGCTGGATGACCGGCTGGTCGACATGGTCCCGGCCCCCGACGGCTGGTGGACCGCCCCCTTCGACCTGGAGCCGGGCACCGACTACGCCTTCCGGATCGACGGCTCCCCCGACCGCCCCGACCCCCGCAGCGCCCTGCAGCCCCACGGCGTCCACGGCCCCTCACGAACCGTGGACCCGACCGCCTGGCAGTGGACCGATCAGGACTGGATGGGCAAGGACCTGCTCGGCTCAGTCATCTACGAGCTCCACGTGGGCACCTTCACCCCCGAGGGCACCCTGGATGGCGCCATCTCCCGCCTGGGCCACCTTGCTGAACTGGGCGTCGACATCGTCGAGCTCATGCCTCTGGCCGCCTTCCCCGGTAGAGCCGGATGGGGCTACGACGGAGTCGGCCTGTGGGCCGTCCATGAGGCCTACGGAGGCCCCGACGCCCTCATGCGCTTCGTCGATGCCGCCCACCACGCCGGTATCGGCGTGTGCCTCGACGTCGTGTACAACCACCTGGGCCCATCGGGCAACTACCTCAGTGTCTTCGGCCCCTACTTCACCCAGGCGCACCATACGCCCTGGGGCGAGGCCGTCAACTACGACCACGACGGCAGTCATCAGGTGCGCGCCTTCGTCATCGACTCGGCCCTGCGCTGGCTACGCGACTTCCACATCGACGCCCTGCGTCTGGACGCCATCCACGAGATCAAGGACGAC
>CAJZFF010000119.1 GCA_915069725.1 uncultured Actinomyces sp. | reverse complement strand
GCCCCACCCAGGCCGACGGCGAGCCGTCGCCACCCCATGACGCGCCTCACGGCAGTTCTCCCCACCGGTTTCCCCCGACGTCACAGGGACAACAGCCCCGCCGCCGCACGGAGTGAGGAATGCTAGTCCCATGCGATTCAGTGCAGTGGGCCTTCGGCACCTGGGGATCCGTGTTGCTCGAACGGCCTGGAGCAGCCGCCTGTTCAAGACTGCGCTGGTGTTCGTCGTCATCACCGTCTTCCTCACGCTCGCACAGGCGTGGGCTCAGCAGCGTCCGGTCATGGCGTCCTCCCTCACTCAACCGGAGGCGCCGGCGTACTCGACCTGGCAAGCCTCGGCCGAGGCGAATGAGACGACGTCATGCGACACCTCCACTAGCACGAGCCCCGCACCAGGGGCCCAGTGGGGTGAGGCCTGGCGCTTCGACAGCGGAACCGATCCATCCATGACTCTGAGCTCCCCCGTGATCCACCGATGCGGGAACTACCTCGTCGTGGAGTCCCGCGAAGATAAGGACACCCTGCGCGGTTACCTCCTTGACAAGGCAGGCCCAAAGAAACTGTGGGAGCTGACGAACAAGAGTATCAACCTATGGGGATCCCCTTGGTGGGGCGGACACTTGGTTCTGAACCACGAGATTCTCGATCCGGCCACCGGGCGCACAGAAACAGCCCCGTGGTCCTCAGACAACTGGCCGTACATCATCTCCCCTCATCTCATCATCACCTGCGACTCCTACTGGAACACCAACCGGTGCAGCGCCTGGGACTGGAGCGGCGGGCGCCCCACTCGGCGCTGGGAGCGCAGGTACGACACCCAAACCAACCCTCAGCCGTCAGGAATCGCTGGAGATGACGCCACTGGAAGCATCCTGGTGTCGACTGCCTCGGCTGACAACAGCCAAGCGGCAAGGACTGGTCTCATGAACCTCGCTGACGGGAGTGTTCGCAACGACTGGGCGGGCGAGGAACTGGGGAGGGAATCGACATACATCCCCGCGCAGGACGGGTGGATCCACATCCCGCGGGACTCCGAGACCGCTGAGGCCTACTCCCTTCAAGGAGAGCCGAGGGGGACATTCCCCCTCTCCGGGAGCAATGCGGCGCTGCTCCTGTCGGAGTCGGGAACCCCCACCGTGGAGCAGTTCCAGCGAGCCTACGAGTCGGGCGACCTCTCCTGGGCCGAGTACACCGTCGAGTGCACGTCCGCCAGCGCCTGCACTTTCAACGGCACGCCCGTGACGCTGCCCCTCGAGAAGGCCCTCGACCGGACTCCGGGACGAGGCACGCTGCAGCTCGGCTGGCATCTCACCGAAGACCGGCACATCCTGGCGGCCCCGTTCGCATTCGGCCGCCAGTGGAGCCAGTCGACAAACGATGAAACGTCCCTCGTCATCGACACCCGCACGTCGCAGGTCATCGCCCCTCCGGGGAGGTTGGCGCATATTCAGGCCAATCTCACCGACTCGCACCTGATGATCGGCATCCACGGGACCGAGATCGTCGGCTACATGCCCACCGCGTAACAGTCCGCCTACACCCGCACCGCGGTTGCCGTCGACGTCGCGGCAGCGGCATTGGCGACCGCATCACGACGTCGTGCCACCGCCGTTTCCACGGTGGCCACGAGGCGAGAGATCCGGTCCAGCTCAGCCAGCGCCGCAGCCGGAGCGATCTCGCCTTGATCCAGGCTGTTGGTCAGCTCTCCCAGCCTCCGATTCTGGTGGCCGACCCAGTTCTGGACAGCCTCGACCTGGAGCCCGGACCGGCGGCGGCTTGCGGATCGCACCATCCGAGTCACCGACCTCAGGCGCTCAAGAACCGGTTCCTGCAGCTTGCCCCAGACCTGCTCCCAGGTCGGGGACATCGTCAGCATGGACACGGTGTCCACGATGACGTCGTCGCCGTCGTCAAGAGCTGTGGAGCGTCGCTCAAGCTCGAGGGCCTCGTGTTGAACGCTCTTGCTGAACCAGTCGATGCCTCGCGGTTCACCGAATCTGTTCCAGGCGCGTGCGACGTCGTCATACTCGGCCTCGAAGCGCTGGTAGCGCTGTGCGAGCTGATGTGACTCTGGTGAACCGGGCTCGAGCGTTCCCACTCGCAGGGCGGTTGAGTCGTAGTCGTAGGTCACCTGTGCGTAAGAGCGGGCGGCTGCTCTTGCTCGACGACGGGCACTGAGCCCTCGCCGACAGTAGATGACGAGCCTGACCACGCCTCCCGCGCACAGCACCCCTGCACCGACGACGCCGATACCCGAGACCGTCATACCGTAGGGACCCAGGTAGGTCTCGGCTTGACGTCCCATCGCCACGACACCGCCGTTCCAGTCCTGAGCAGCGAAACGTGACGCCGCCGCGTCCTGGATGGCGACCTGCTCGGATCGCTTCAGTGACACGTCTGCGCCGGGGTAGAAGGCCATCTGGTGCGCGTGAGGTGCCACCGCGATGACAACCACTCCTTCTTTCCAGCGACCTCCGCCCGAGGCTCGAAAGTCCTGTCGGTAGTCGAAGATGTTCTCGGCGTAGTTCGCGGTAGCCGCATCCAGGTTGTTGATACCCCACCCCGTCAGCGATACGACTTCGAAACGAATGTCTTGCCGGAATCTCAGACTCTGCAGATCACGCCGAAGAGTCTGGGAGTCGAAGATGCCGGCCTCATCGCGAACGTTGACGGTGGGCGCATGACCTTGCCGAAACGGACCAAGAATCGCGAGTGGAAGCGCAGAGATCATCAGCGCACATATTGCAATATTCGCAACAAATTTGACGACATCGGAGGTGTTGCGCCACTGACGCTCCGGAACAGTTCTCCCTAAGACCATCGTATTGCCCACTTCCGTTTTTTGCTGCGTTCACGTTTCCACCAGGGATCCCTGTACAACAAAGCGTACCGGTAGGCGTTATACACATCCATCACTGGTGCACTGACGGATAGTGCGCCCACCCCCTCACCCGTTACCGCGACCTCACCAATCGCGGGTGACCTCGTGAGCATGCGCACGGTGCTTGACATTCGCGGCACTTCTCCCCACCGATCAGCGGACTTCAGCCCCTCGGCGTGAGGAGCCCCTTGCCCGTCACACCCGATTTGAGCACCACTCAGCATCATGGAGATCTTCGAGCGCGGGCTGCTGCTCCACGAATTCATGTACTTCTTGTACCGGCGACGACACCTCCTCCTCTCACCCCTCGCCATTCCGGCAAACACCCCATCGACAAAGCGTTCCGCGATCTGCCTCAGTTCCGACACGACGCGCCCCAGAACATCGAGCCCCTCCACAGGCCTTATCTGACCTTGAAACAGCCTGCCTTCAAGGCCGTCGACCATCGAACGCAGGGAGGCCACCTGCTGCATCGCACTCGTGAACTTTGAGTCATACGCGCGCCCAACTGGTGCGGCGAACCGCTTGACTGCCTGCATATCTGCAAATACCGCGTCACACTCGTTCTGCCACGCGTCCCGCCAAAACTCGGTCAGAGACAACAGTCGGGCACAGTTGATGACCGCTTGCTGAACAGCATCCAATTGCATCGAGTAAGCTTTGACATAGGCCGATTTGTTCCCCACTCTCAGTCCGTACCACTGGAGCCCTACAGGAGTCCCCAACACACTCCATGATCGCTCAAGTCGACGATAGTGCTTCTGAAGAACCATATACCTGGCAAGAACCTGAACCCCGTAAGGCTCGTCAACAGGAATGAGCGACGTAAACGCACTCATGTCGGCGCGACGACCAACGAGCCGCTCGTAGGCCTGACGAGCCTCCTCAATGCCCGAGCGAGCCATTTTTCCTCTCGTCAGATAGTATCGAAACCAGAGGTTGGCAGCAGCCACGAAGATCAAGAACAGTGCGGCGACCCTGAACATCCTGGTAAAACCCAGGTGCCAGCCGATATAGGAGGAGGCAGTTCCCACGGCAGTGACCACGAGTGCATCCTCGTCACGGTCACTCTGGGTCAGATACTTTTGAATCGAGTACCACACCTCACTTTGGCCGTCCGAGTCAATATCAAGCTTCGGCCCGTAAAAGAATTTCATCCCCTGCCCTGCCAGCACATCATCATAGTCGGTATGTGGCGCTTGGGCGACGATCATCACGTTATCGGCCCAGCGCCCCGAGTCCTCCCACGAGATCCATGCGACATCCGTGGGATGAGTGCGAGCATAGTTCCGCACCTCGTCTTGGAGGCTTTCAACTTTAGAATTCGGGAGGTTCACGACCACCACATGGGTCGGCTGCCGGAAGGTGACCTTCTCAAGCGCCGACTTGACGTAGTCCCGCTGAAGAATTCCGGCCTCGTCATGGATCTCCACAGTCGGATGAAACTGCTTCGCGGGATAGAAGGGTGATTGTCCGCCGTTGATGATGAATGGCGCGACCACAAGTGCTACACCAATGAGGAGATTGCCTAGATACCCGAGGATCGCTCGTAACCCACCGAGCTCAGAGACTGTTGGTGGCTTCTTCACAGAGCAGTACCCCCAGGATTCTGGATCGTGTCCGCCCGAGTCGCGGCGCCGGCGTTCACAGCGGCGTCGAGCTCGACCAAACTGGCTGTCCTCTCGGCGAGACGAGCGGCCTGAGCACGAACACCGCGACCGAACCATTGAGCACCGCGCGGCTCCCCGAAGTCCTTCCACGCCCTACTGACGACGTCGTACTCCGCTAGGAATCTCCTGTAGTCCGAACCGATGTCACGACTCTGAGAGGACTGCGCCGGAAGAGTTTCCGCCTTGAGCTCGGTGAGATCATAGTCGTAGACGACCTGCATCATTTTCTTGTGGGCAGCCCTGCCAAGGCGTCGGCCGGTGACGCCCCGCCACATGTAGAAGGCAAGCCATCCGCTTCCCACCATGAAGGCGAGGACCGCACCGGCGACCCGCATCATCGTGCTGCTTCCATCGCCTGATCCAATGTATGTGGCCAGCTGCTGCCCCATCGCCACGGCTCCGCCATCCCAGTCGTCCTGAGCGTAGTGGCTTCCCGCCGCGTTCTCGATCGCCTCCCGCTTGTCGGCAGACAGCCGCAAGTCCTTCGCCGCGTAGCAACGCACCCAATGAGACTCGGGAGCCACCACGAAGAGGACCGTTCCATCCACCGGACTACCGACGTCGGAGCCCTGGAACCACGACGAACCTTGTGCGCCGTCGGCTGCGTACTTGACGGTCTCCTCATCAAGGTTGCCGATACCGGCTCCGGGAATCGAGAGCACCACGATACGAACCTCACGATCGTAGTGCTGCTCCTCCAGGCCGCGGCGAAGAGTCTGCTCGTGATAGATGTCGGCCTCATCGCGAACGACCACATCGGGGCGATGCCCAGATGCGGACGGGTACAGGAGCACCGCCGGCAGAAGCAGGATCGCGATCAACGCCCCGGCAATATTCACCACGAACATTGCGACCGCTCGAAGACCTCCAAGACGGATGATCGCAGATTGCTTCATGTGACATTCCTTGTTAATAACTGAGCCAACCTCGAACGACGTACCACCTCCGCTCTCGGCATGTTGAGGTTAGCAGCATCAATTGTCCGCTCTAGACCAAATATATTCTGTTCGTCGTTGCGGACTAGTGGACCGGCGCGACCCCCGGCTCAAAAGCTCGAGGAGGAGCCCGCCCCGGAGAAGCCTCCACCACCCCCGGAGAAGCCACCCCCTCCCGAGGATCCGCCGCCGCCCGGGGTGAAGGTTGACGCCGCGCTGTAGCCCATCACCAGGGACGAGACCGGGACGAAGGAACGGAAGGCCGCATTGTCGAAGCCAGTGAGGCCGGCGATCGCCGGCGACGCCGAGTTGACGCGGATCGTGGCATGGGGGTCGTACCTGCCGTAGCCGCCGCCCAGGGACCAGGCGCCGCTGTAGGCGGCGTACCGACTGGAGCCGCGGTAGCTGTTGAAACGGCGACGGCGCTCATCGGCGTACCGCGAGGTATCGACGTCGATGGCGTAGCGGGCCAGGCCGTCGGCCTCCCCATGGGTGGCGTCGGCGATCCGGTCGAGCTCGTCGAGGGCCTGAGACGGCTGGAGCCTGCCCGCCGAGAGGTCCATGGTCATGTGGTAGAGGCGCTCATGAAACCAGCGTACCTTCTCCCGCGTGCCCATCGTGTTGATCGGCA
>CAJZFF010000118.1 GCA_915069725.1 uncultured Actinomyces sp. | reverse complement strand
TGTAGCCGCGGGCATCGCCCGTGTCGGCAAAGTGCGCGATCTCGGCAATGCGGTGTGCGGGCAGCGCATACAGTGGGATGATGCCCACGCGGAACATGCCGAAGATGGCGCTGATGAACTCCGGCAGGTTGGGCAGGTGGACGATGACCCGATCACCGCGGCGGAGCCCGCGGGCCAGCAGACCGGCCGCAATGGCGGATGCCTGGCGGTCCAGCTCGCCATAGCTGATGCGCTCGCCTTCACTCACCACGGCGATGCGGTCGGGATGGGCCTGTGCCCGTTCGCGCAGCCACGCGCCGAAGGTCTCGCCCCGCCAGTGGCCGGCCTCGCGGTAGCGGCGGGCCAGGTCTTCAGGCCAAGGCTGATGCAGTCGAATGGAATCAGTCATGCTAACGATTATCAATCTGGGAAACGACTGAATCTTATCATCCGGAACACGCCCCGGGCGCTCATTCGGGGCGTGCAGTGCCTGTGCAGATCAGGGCTTCTTCAGGTCCACCAGATAGGTGCCATCCAGGGGCACGGTCAGAAAGCGTCGATTCACCTCGTCCAGCGTCTTCATGGCCGTGCGTTCGTCGAACCGGTCGGGATGGATCCAGCCGGCCAGCGCCTCGATGAACACCACGTGCAGCGGCGAGTCGTTGAAGGCGTGCCAGATGCCATGGGCGTTGCCGTTGCGGATGGCGGCCAGTGCGGAAAGGCGGTTGCCGTCGATGACCCGCTGCAGGCTGCTGCGGGCATCGGCTTCGCTGATGCCGGTCCCGATGGTGAGCCCCTGGCTGGTGCGCTTGCCCGAGCCGGTGCCGGTGGCCAGGACCGTGTGGCGGCCGGTGTGGGCAGACTGTGCGGCGGCGACCTGATGCGTCCAGGGGCGCTCGACGCCGAGACGGCGGTAGGCGGTCACGAGGTCGGGGTCCGCCCACTCGGGCCAGTCGGCGTGGCGGCCAGGGCGGGCCGGGGTGCGTTGGAGGTGGACGAGCCGTCCGTCGCGTCCGCCGATGGACTCCAGGAGCCCGGTGAGGTCGCGTGCGGTCCCGTCTGCCATGGGGCACAGTGTGCACCACCGGTGGATGGAGGCGTCCGTGAGGCCTCGGCGGTGTCCCGGGCCGAGCACGGCGATCCCTCTTTGCTAGAAGTATCCCGTGTAAATCATCCGCACGAACCGCCTCGACCTGGCAGAATCCTTCCATGGGATTGAATGCTTCCTTTGAGACTTGTCAACAGACCCTGCAGTACTGGTGGATGCTGGAGCTGTTCAGTCCACAAAAGGTTCCTGAGCTGACCAAGCCATCGACGCGTCCGAAGGACCGCCAGGTTATCGACTGGCAGCCTCAGTTGCCCTTGTCGTGGGAAGCGTTGCGTCCACCAGCGCCGGTGAACGGAACGCCTATGAAATGGCAGCACACCGTCTACCTCGGTGTGTACGACCTCGAGGACATCTATCAGGACCTGCACGATGTCTTCGCAGAGGATCGGGATGCCTACGATGAACGTACGGCTGGACTCAGCGCCTGCGCGGCGGTCATGCTCGACGAACGTGGTGCGCTCATGGTGGACTCTGCAACGCTTTCCTCGGCGCTCTGGGCCGTCGCCCGGATCCGGAGCACCCGTGAAGTGCCAAGTCCGCACTGGGGTGGTGGATTCTCCCAGGCTGCAGAAGAGTTCACGAAAGAGGTGGATTCCTTCGAGGGAGACCGACGTGAGGCGGCCGATGCGGAAACACCTCCTCCTCAGGATGCGGACTCGCTGCACGAGCTGTTGCGTATCGCCCACAAGGTCTCTAGGGTCGCCGGAGTCCCTAAACTGGCCAGTGAACGCATCATCATCTCGTCAGTTGCCGTCTCCAGCCGTCGTGCCGACGATACGGGTGCGGACATTGACTTTCTCAACAGCTTCTTCCTTGACGATCTCGCAACCGTCACGAGAGGGCTGTCCAATGGGGAGTGCCCGCAGGCATTGTCTGAGTACCTGACCGCCGACGCTGATCTTCCTGCGGGGCAGCGGGCGGACGTTATTCGGGACAGCGCCGTTGCCGATGCAGGAGTCCGAGTCGACAGGCTGCCGAAAGGTCGCTGGCCCTCCAACCCTGAACACGGCCTGGCACTGCGTCAGCAATTCGCCGTCAACCAGGCCTTGGAAGATCTGGCTGATGCGGGTGGTCTGATGGGGGTCAACGGGCCGCCCGGCACCGGCAAGACGACGATGTTGCGCGACATCCTCGCCGGTAATGTCGTCAAACGTGCGCAGTGCCTCGCCGAATTGGAATGCCCTGACGACGCCTTCACCGCGACCACGCACTGCTGGCAGTCAGGTGATGGCTATCGACGTGAGGTTCGTCAGCTTCAATCGAAACTCACCGGATTCGAGATGGTCGTCGCTTCAGCGAACAACGCCGCCGTTGAGAACATCAGTGTTGAGATTCCCGCTCTTGGTGCAATCGATGGCAAATGGCGGGAAGATGCCGATTATTTTGCTGACATCGCCTCCGCGACTCTGATGGATTCAGATGTGGGTGGCAAGGAGCACAGGGCCTGGGGTCTGGTAGCGGCCCGACTGGGCAACAAGCGAAATCGGGGGGCCTTCCGCTCGGCCTTCTGGTTTGACGTCACAGGGCGGGACAAAAAACCCATTCCGGGAACGGCTCCGCGCATGCAGACGCGTCTGAATCAGTGGCGCGACGGAAAGATGCCGTATAAGAGCTGGTCTCAGGCGCGAGAGGACTTCCGTCGGGCCGAGCGGCGTGTCGACGAGCTCTTCGCTCAGCGGGAGGCGGCTCAGTGTCGAAGAGAACGTCTCAAGGATGCCCTTAGGGAGGAACCGGAGCTTGCTGCGCAGGCTCAGCGCCTCACGATGGAGGCCACCGAGGTTGCGGATGACAGGCAGAGGTATGCGAATGTCGTCGAGCGTGCACAGACGGAGTACTCCGAGGCCAGCAGCATACGGAATCGGCACGCGGAGGCCAGGCCCGGGGTGCTCGAGACGTTCTTCACCATGGGGCGAGCTGTTCGCGAGTGGAGGGAACGGTTGGAGCCACTCGAGGAGCAGCTGCGGACAGCGGAGCAGAACTGGCAGCAGGTGCGTCAGCATGCACAGTCCCTCGACGAGCGAGCGCGGTACATCTCTGGCGAGCTGGTAAGCATCGAGAATCGACGTAAGCACCTCTCACAGGAAGTAGCTGATCTACACCGGCAAGTCGCTGAGGACCGCGAGCGCTACGGGCGTGGCTACCCAGAGGAGGATCGGGAAAGAGAAGACCGCGAAAAGTATGCCCCGTGGCTCGACGCCGAGCTCGATGCAGCTCGGTCCGACCTGTTCCTGGCAGCGTTGCGCCTGCATGAGGATTTTCTGGCCAATGCGGCTGGGGACATGGTGAAGGGGTTACGTGCGGCCATTGAGGTAGTTGCCGGTGCCTACCCGCGTTACCTGGAGCCGGAAAAGATACGTGCAGCGTGGCAGACCTTCTTCCTGGTTGTGCCGATGGTTTCGACGACCTTCGCCTCCTTTGGGCGCATGTTCGCCGGTCTTGGTGCCGAGTCTCTCGGATGGCTGCTCATTGACGAGGCTGGACAGGCCTGCCCGCAGTACGCCGTCGGAGGGATCTGGCGCTCCCGGAGGGTTGTTGCCGTTGGTGACCCGTTGCAGTTGCAGCCGGTAGTGACGATGCCGCGCAAAGCCCAGTACGACATCGCTGCTGCGTTCGGTGTCTCACCGGTCTGGATTCCGCCGCTCGCCTCGGTCCAGACTCTCGCTGACCGCGTTTCACGCTATGGGACCACTCTGTATCACGGAGAGAAGCCCATGTGGGTGAGCGCACCTCTGACAGTGCATCGCCGATGCGATGATCCGATGTTCAGACTGTGCAATGAGATCGCCTACGGGAGCATGATGGTGAGCGGCGTCCAGCGTCGCCTGGATGATCCCGAGCACCCCGATCTCTTTGACGGGCCTCATGAGCAGAAGATTTTACCGAGCCGGTGGATCGACGTTCCTGCGAGAACCCCTGGCACGCATCTTCAAGACAACCAGATCGAGGAGTTGCGCAATCAGATTGAGCAACTCCAGGATCAAGGCGTCGCCATGTCGCAGATCATAGCTATTTCGCCGTTCCGGGTGGTGGCCAACGCGCTGGGGTCCCTTAGGGGGAGATATCCCGGGTTGCGCGGCGGCACAATCCATACCGCCCAGGGCCGGGAGGCTGATGTGGTCTTCCTCGTTCTGGGCGGCGATCCGGGTGCTCCCGGAGCAAAAGCCTGGGCCTCGTCGACCGTCAACCTTGTCAATGTCGCTGCAAGCCGAGCGAAGCGCCGTCTCTACGCCATCGGTGACCTCGCTGCGTGGGCGCAGTATCCGTACTTCGCGGACCTCGCCTCTGTACTCGCCTCAGAGCCTCTGCAGGCTGCGGGTAAGGCGAATGAATGAAGGTGCGTCGTTAGGACTGGAAGGTTCAGGGTGTCGTTCGAGGTTCGGCGAGATGCCGTTCTCCGATCGCCTGCACCCTGACTGGTGCGTTCGTACCTTGTGAGTGGAGCAGGGGTGCGAACGTGGACGGCCTGCCCTCTGGCTGTGTGTGTTGGTGTCTGGGTGTGTTGGGGGTTAGTGGCCTTGGGCCTCTTCGGCGTCGTCGGTGAGGTAGGTGATGACGCGGACCAGGTCGTAGGGGGTGGAGGTCTCGGTGGTGGTGATGGTGCCCTCGATGGGCCGCCACTGGCTCTCGCCGGCGGGGCGGTACCTGGTGGTCCAGGTGGTGGTCAGGGTGGTGGTGATGCCGGTGGCGGTGTGCTGGTAGTGGTGGGTGACGGTCTGGTGGGGGTAGGGGGCGCCGGGGTCGGTGGTGGTTGTGGTGGTGCCGTCTCCCCAGCCCCAGGTGTAGGAGGTGGGGGTGAACTCCACCTCGATGGAGGTGCCCAGGATGGTGGTGGTCTGGTACCGCACGGTGGGGTTGGTGTAGACGATGAAGGCCTTGGAGATGATGACCTTGGGGCCTGGGGGCTGACGCGTGATGCCCGAGCCGGAGGCGATCAGCGTGGCGGCCTGGCGGGTGGTGATCGTGACCGCACGAGGCCCACCACCGGTGGTGGGTTGGTCGGGCTGGCCGGGGCGGTTGAGGGTGGCCAGGTTGCACCTGTACTTGTCCAGCCCGTAGGCGTCCTTCTCGGGCGAGCACTCCCGATGAGACTGCTCCTCCCACAACGACGGATCCGAAGCCTGAACGGTTGGAGAATTTGATGAAGGGTCTCCTTCTCCTGATGGTGGGGATTCGATGGTTACTTGCTTATCTCCGGTAAACTGAGTCGAGTCGCCCGAGTTGTTTGCACCTAACTGAACATTGGTTCCCGAAGACTCTTTATTGTTACCCCCGTTATCGCAGCCGATGCCGAGAGCGGCAGCCTCGACCGAAATAAACAATGTCAACGATAAGACCAGGGAGGTAACAACAGAGGAAGGCGTATAATTCATTGTAGCACTTCACCTTCCCGGATCGCCCAAGCGCCATTGAAATACCTAATAGCGAAGCGCACTTTCTGTCCTTCAGAGGGAGGTGCGACACTCTTTTCCCAACTTCCTCCAGAATAAGAAGTCATTTCTCCGTAGTTTATGGTCGCCTCGATTCGACTGTAATCATATCCTTCGAGTTTGTCGTAGTATCTGACGTTCGTGATGTCTTGGTCCCACTTGTCAGCCCATCCTCCATCTTTGTGTAGTTGATTTGCTCGGTCGATCACTGATTTGCAGAAAACGCATCCGTTCTCGCTCATGGAGTCAACCTCGTTGGTTTTCCCGGTCATGAAGGCGTAGCGGTAGAGGTTGAGGAAGTAGCCGACGCTGGCTGCTGCGCCCTCGGCGCTCTCCTCGTTCATCTGTGGGGGCTTGGCCGGTGCGGGTTCGGCCAGGGCGGCATCGCGCTTGGCGCGCAGCTCAGGAGTCAGGGCGGCTTCGCGCGAGGCGGTCGCGCTGGCGTTGGCGTCAGCGATGCCCTTCTCCGCCCGGGCAATAGCCGCCGAAGCGCTGGCACTGGCGCTCGCACTGGCCTCAGCCTTGGCGTCCCTCACCGAGCAGGCCGCCACCCCCAGCGCCAGCACACACACCGCCACCAGGCCAGCCACACCCCTGCGGCGG
>CAJZFF010000117.1 GCA_915069725.1 uncultured Actinomyces sp. | reverse complement strand
CGGACACGGTCGACGCCGCCTTCCTGGCCGTCATCGCCGACTCCGAGAAACAGCCCGAGCAGAAGGGAGGGCAGCGCTGATGCACCTGCGCACCTACCTGGCCACCACCCGCCGCATCCTCACCCAGCTGCGTGCCGACCGGCGCACGGTCGGCCTCATCGCGATCGTGCCCGCCGCGCTGCTGACCCTGCTGTACTTCGTCTACCGCGACTATCCCGGCGCGGACCTGATCTTCAACCACATCGCCGTCTCCATGATGGCAATCCTGCCGACCACGGTCATGTTCCTGGTCACCAGCGTCGCCATGCTGCGCGAACGCGTGAGCGGCACCCTGGAGCGGTTGTGGACCACCCCGATCCACCGGGCCGACCTCCTGTTCGGTTACGCCACCGCCTTCGCGCTGACCGCCATCATCCAGTCCCTCATCCTGTGCTCCGTGGCCGCCTGGGGCCTGGACGTGGACATCTCCGCCTCCTGGGGCTGGGTGGTGCTCACCGCCCTGGTGAACGCCTTCGTCGGGGTGTCCCTGGGACTGCTGGTCTCGGCCTTCGCGCGCACCGAGTTCCAGGCCGTCCAGTTCATGCCGGTGGTCATCGCGCCCCAGCTATTCCTGTGCGGGCTCCTGGTCAGCCGCGACCAGCTGCCGCGTGCCCTGGAAGTGGTCAGTGACGCCCTGCCCATGAGCTGGGCAGTCGACGCCGTCACCGAGCTCACCACGGCCAGCGAGCCCTCCGACGATTTCTTCCGATACCTGGCCTACCTGGTCTGCTTTGGCCTCGTGGTGCTGGGTGTGGCGGCCTCCACCGTGCCTCGCAAGACCCGCTGAACCGGGAGGGACCAGCAACGGCAGGCGCGAGGGCGAGGACTGTAGCGCCCGCCGTGCGGTGGCGCCTGGCCGGGTTAGGGTTACCTTATGTGGATTGTCTTCGCCTGCGGCTCAGCGCTTTTTGCCGGCATCACCGCCGTCCTGGCCAAGGAGGGAATCCGCACCACGGACTCGACAGTGGCGACGGCGCTGCGGACCGTCGTGGTGCTGGCGGGCGCCTGGGGCATGGTGCTCATCGTCGGTTCACAGGCCGAACTGGCCCACCTCGATGCCCGCAGCACTGGGCTGCTGGTGCTCTCTGGGTTGGCGACCGGGGCCTCCTGGCTGTGCTACTTCAAGGCGCTCCAGCTCGGCAGCGTCAGCAAGGTGGTGCCGATCGACAAGCTGAGCACAGTGCTGACTGTGCTGCTGGCCCTCATCTTCCTAGGGGAGAGGGTGAGCCTCATCGGTGCGCTCGGAGTGGCTCTAATCGCTGTCGGGACGTTGTTGATGCTCGACGCCGATGACCTGCGCGGCCTGCCTCGGGCCGTGCGCGACGGCGGGGGCTGGCTGCTCTATGCGCTCGGCTCAGCCTTCTTCGCCGCGCTCACCGCGATCCTCGGAAAGGCCGGCATCACGGGAGTGGAGTCCAACCTCGGTACCGCGATCCGCACCGGAGTGGTCCTGGTGATGGCCTGGGTGATGGTGGCCGTCACCGGCAAACTCCGGGAGGTTCGTGCCGTGCCGCGTGGGGAGCTCGGCTTCGTCCTGGCCTCTGGGGCCGCGACCTGTGCCTCCTGGCTCTGCTACTACCGGGCGCTCCAGGACGGCCCCGCCAGCGTGGTCGTCCCCATCGACAAGCTGAGTGTCCTGGTCACCGTCCTCTTCTCCGCCCTCGTCCTGCGCGAGGCCGTCGGTAGGCGGTACCTCGCTGGGCTGGCGCTGCTCGTTGGTGGGACTCTTGCCATGCTGGTCTCCTGAGCGCTGCTCACCAGATTGCATAGTGTCCGACGCACCTGGACTACTCAGTAGGATATTCGTACTTGGTGCCTCTACTTGGTGTCTTAGTGCTTCATCTTGGTGCCCTGACTTAGTGACTTAGTGCTCCGGTTCGGCGTCCTAGTGCCTCGCTCGGTGCCTTGACAAGCCGACTTAGTGACTCGACTTGGTGACCTAGTGAACCAACTTAGTGACATGAGCGTTGACTTAGTGAATCGACGTAGTCAGCGATCTGGGCAACCAAATGCCTGAGCGCCTCCTCATACAGTTGACGAGAGCGCTGAGGCGCGGCGCGTGCGAGGTGTAGTGTCATTAGTGAGACGATGACAGTGTCAACTGCTTCGCGCACACGGATCAGGCTTCTTCGCTGCGTTCACCGCGATTCTCGACAAGGCTGGTATTATGGAAGGGGATCATCCTCAGTACCGCGATCCATACCTGGGTGGTCCTGGTGATGGCCTGGGTGATGGTCGCCGTTACTGGAAATATCCGGGAAATCTATGCTGTCCCTTGAGGCGAGCTTGACTTCATCCTTGCCTCCGGGGCTGCGGCCTGTTCCTTACTACCGGGCGACCCAGGACGGCCCCGGCAGCGTGGTCGTCCCCATCGACAAGCTGAGCGTCCTGGTCACCGCCCTCTTCTCCACCCTCATCCTGCGCGAGGCCGTCAGCAGGAGGTATCACATCGGCCTGGCTCTGCTCGTCGGTGGGACTCGTGCGGCTGTGGTCCCCTGAGTTTTAAATCAAACGTCGTGGCACTACGATAGATGAACCACCTGTTGGGGATGATACCGCTTGAGTACCTCAATCTGGTGAAATAATGCTTAGACTTAGTGCCTTGACGAACCAAATCAACCACTAAGTTTGGTGATTTGGGACACAGCCTAGCGGAGCAGCGTACTTAGATTAGGCATCTATTTCATAGTGGATAGTCTCCATAATAATGCTCGTGCTTTCGGCTTGTATTGCTCAGTTGTGGCCGATTTTGTTCTCTGGACTTTACTGGAGTTAAATGCTCAGTCGGTTCGAACTCAGCCCATTCGGCACCCTCGGGAAGGCCGTTAGAGCCAACTTCTGTGTGTTTGGAGAACACTATCCTTCCCTTCTTTGCAAGTTTGATATTGAAGAGGGCGTGACGAAAATTGCTGCTCGTGACGACAGCGCCCCGCCAATCAGCGCGCTTTTTAAAAATACAATAATGGTAGTCGCAGCGTGTAAAGTTCGCCTCCTGAAATCCCACACCTTCTTCGAAAATGGTGGGGTTATTCCTGTAGGTGTCGAAGCTTACTTCAGACTCGAACACTACATTTTTAAAGTTGGCGTACTTCCTGAAGTTTGTGGAACAAAAATATGCCTTGCCTTTGAAGGTGGTAGCACTCTCGTTGCGATTCCCTCCTTGGAAATTAACCTCGTCTTTAAATATAGTTTTATAAAATTTGGCCTCACCATAAAATAGTGCGCATTGAAAGGTAACCTTCTTGTCGAATCTAGCGCCCGAGAAGTTGCCGGTATTGACGAAAGTTGTGCGACTTTTGTCGTATCGTCCGAAGTTGACATGCCCTTCAAAAATAGCATCCTTGAAACGCGCAGCATCAAAGGTTGACCCATTGAAGTGGGCTTTATTTTTAAATATAGTCCTATTGCCGAAGTTGGCCCTTCCTGCAAAGTTGACATTTTGAAAGAGGGCGTTTCCCATGAATAATGAACGCTGGAAATCAACTTTATCGAAGGAAGAGTGATTGAATATCGCGCTTTCCTCAAATCTTGTATTTTTAAAATTCGCATTTCCTTCAAAGCTTGCCCCTTCGATTTTCCCCGTAGAGGCTGCACCAAACTCTGCCTTCTGTTTAAAGTTGGCGCCACTAAAATTAGCCTCCATAAATGATGCTTTTTTGAAGTTGGTTGTCTTCTCGAAAATGGCATCCTGAAACGATGCATTGCCAAGCTGACATTCCTCAAGTGATACTTCTCCAAAAAACTCTGTGGCGTGACAGTCGAGCCTTGAGATTTGTGCAAAATCGAAGTTAACTGCTTCCGTTAATTTGGCGCCGCGAAGGTCTATTGTGTACCGACTCCAGGGGCTGATGTTATTGTGGAGTGAGTTTGTCGATGGGGTCAAATGACTCGATAGTATCGAAAGAACAGCGGATTCTACCGGCTTATCGTCTTCTGATCTAACTGTACGGAGGTAGCCGCATAGGATTTCGACGGCGCGTTTGTTGTAGTCGACTCCGTGATTTTCGCTTCCGTAGGTGCCAGCTACATCAGCTAAAGCATAGACGCCTGCAATGCGAACCTGTGGTGATTGGTCCCCAAGTTGCTGCACTGCATCGACAAGCTTCTTGTTCGCCTCAAGTTTCTCTGCTTCGAATTTCCTGCTTATTTCAGCTTCTTCGGCTTTGATGCGCTCCTCTTCGGAGTGTTTATGTTGTTTTTCAGCAATGTCCTGCTGTCGAAACTTGATTACGAGAAAACTGACACCACCGATGCCTCCGACAGTAGTCAGTGTGGTTTTGATTCGCTCAAGCGGCGTGATTTCGGGAGAGCTTTTAATTCGCCACCCAGAGAACAGTCGTTCAGAAACAGCTCCTTCACCCCAAATGGCGGCTAGTAGCGTGTAGGCAGTTAAACTCAGTAGCGTCCATAATGCAATGGTTTCAAATAAACTAAGGGCTGATGTTGTTTCAATGTTGCTATCCTGTCCTGCCGCAGATTTAAGTATTCGATTCTGACGGTATTTCATTGAAATCCATGCAATCGCAGAAAATGTGATTGAAGAGATCAGGGGGCGAAAATCCCATGAACTCCCGTCTTTCCCGTGGTGGTACACTACTAAAGTACTTAACACCAGGCATGAAATGACTAGAACAAGTATTCCAGATATAATTGCAGCCCAAAGTTGAGTCTTGTGGGCGTCGAAAAATAGTCTGATTCTGCTATAGGGATTTGTTGTTTCGGTAGACAGTGCGTGCATAGATGGGGCTTGTTGATTGTGGTTGTTGTGTGGGTGGGGTTGATGCGTCGGTTCTGGATTCATCGGTATGAAATATAGGTGGAGGTTGTGCTGTGTAGATAAGTTGAATTGATAACTTCAGTGACCCTGTATTGTGGTGAGCCGTTTGTCGTTTGGTAGTCCTATTGTTGCTGCAATCTGGTGGTTCGCTGCAGTATCATTGGAGCACGATGACAGACGCTTCCACCACGCCCACTGAGCCTCCCGTCGGCCAGGATCCTGCCGTCTCTGGCACGTCCGCGGCTCCCTCTGCGCCAGTGACGTCCCGGCCGCTCGGTGCTTCGGCCCAGGCCACCTCCGCCGAACCGGCGGACGTCACGCGCACCCTCACCCTGCCCGAGGACGTCGCCCCGGTGACCCTCCTGGGCGCCCGGGACGAGGTCCTGCGCGCCATCGAGAAGGGCTTCACCGACGTGGACATCCACGTGCGCGGTACCGCCGTCACCGTCTCCGGCCCCGCCGCCCGCGTCGACACCGTCGTCGTCCTGCTCTCCGAGCTCATCGACGTCGCCCGCACCGGCACGCCCCTGACCGCGGACGCCGTCGAGCGCGCCGTCGGCCTGCTGGAGACCTCCACCCGCCCCACCGAGGTCCTCACCGACGACATCCTCACCTCCCACGGCCGCACCATCCGCCCCAAGTCCCTCGGCCAGAAGGCCTACACCGACGCCATCGAGGAATCCACCATCACCTTCGGCATCGGCCCCGCCGGCACCGGCAAGACCTACCTGGCCATGGCCAAGGCCGTCGACGCCCTGGCCCGCAAGCGCGTCTCGCGCATCATCCTCACCCGCCCCGCCGTCGAGGCCGGTGAGAACCTCGGCTTCCTGCCCGGCAGCCTCACCGACAAGATCGACCCCTACCTGCGGCCCCTCTACGACGCCCTCCACGACATGCTCGAGCCCGAGGCCCTGCCCCGCCTCATGGCCGCCGGCACCATCGAGGTCGCGCCCCTGGCCTACATGCGCGGACGCACCCTCAACGACGCCTTCGTCATCCTCGACGAGGCCCAGAACACCAGCCCCGAGCAGATGAAGATGTTCCTCACCCGCCTCGGCTTCGGCTCACGCATGGTCGTCACCGGAGACATCTCCCAGGTCGACCTGCCCGGCGGACGCGAGTCCGGCCTCATCGTCGTGCGCAAGATCCTCGCCGGCGTCGAGGGCATCAGCTTCTGCGAGCTCGGATCGGCCGACGTCGTGCGCCACCGCCTCGTGGGCCGCATCATCGAGGCCTACGCCCGCCACGACGCCGAGGTCGCCGCCCAGGACGCCGCCTCCCGACCCGCCGGACCGCCTGGCCGCAGCGGCCGCAACAGCCAGTACC
>CAJZFF010000116.1 GCA_915069725.1 uncultured Actinomyces sp. | reverse complement strand
GCCGGCACCGGTTCGCGGCGCACGGTCGGCAGCGGAAGGCTCACCGGGCCGTTGTTGACGCCGCCGGCACCGCCCTGACCGTGGAAGGAGGCGACGTCGGGGTGGCATCCGGCCGGGGCGCCCTCACCCAGAAGGGTCTTGACGTCGTTGCCCATGGACTCCATGCCGCGGGGGACCTCGGGCTTGGTGGTGGGGATGACGTAGCGGTCGTCGTACTTGGCGATGGCCAGCAGGCGGTACATGGCCTCCAGCTTCTTGCCGTCCAGGCCCACGGCGGCGGCGATGGCCGGGTCGGGCTCGCGGCCCAGACGCACGTCGCGCATGTGGGAGCGCATCGCGGCCAGGCGCCGCAGCACGAGCTCGACCGTGTTGGTATCACCGGCCGTGAACAGGCCCGCCAGGTACTCCAGCGGGATGCGCATGTCGGAGACGGCCGTGAGCAGCACCTTGTAGTTCTCACCGTCCAGGCCTGCGGCCGCGACCTCGTCAACGACCGGGGAGAGCGGCGGGATGTACCAGACCATCGGCATGGTGCGGTACTCAGGGTGCAGAGGCAGGGCCACCTCATAGGTGTCGATGAGGTCCCAGATGGGGGAGGCCTGGGCCGCCTCGATCCAGTTGTCCGGGACGCCCTCGGCGCGCGCGCCCGCCACGACCTCGGGGTCGTGGGGGTTGAGGAGGATCTCGCGCTGGGCCATGTACAGGTCCTGCGGGTCCTTGACGGCGGCGGCCTGCGAGACGCGATCGGCATCGTAGAGGAGAACGCCCAGGTAGCGCAGGCGGCCCACGCAGGTCTCCGAGCACACGGTGGGCTCGCCGACCTCCAGGCGCGGGTAGCACAGGGTGCACTTCTCGGCCTTGCCGGTGGCGTGGTTGAAGTAGACCTTCTTGTAGGGGCAGGCCGACACGCACATGCGCCAGCCTCGGCAGGCGTCCTGGTCCACCAGGACGATGCCGTCCTCGGTGCGCTTGTACATGGCGCCCGACGGGCAGGCGGACACGCAGGTGGGGTTGAGGCAGTGCTCGCAGATGCGCGGCAGGTAGAACATGAAGGCCGACTCGATGTCGGTGCGCACCTTCGTGCTCATCGCCTCGACGATCGGGTCCTGCTGGAGGGTCTCCATGGAGCCGCCCAGGTCGTCGTCCCAGTTGGGACCCCACTTGATGGTGGGCATGTACTCGCCGGTCAACTGGCTCTTGGCGCGTGCCACCGGAAGTGCCGGGGAGTCCTTGGGGGCCGAGAGCAGCTTGTCGTACTCGTAGGTCCACGGCTCGTAGTAGTCCTCGACCGTGGGCATCTCCGGGTTGGCGAAGATGTTGACCAGGCGGCGCAGGCGCCCGCCCGAACGGGGCCGCAGGCGGCCCGAGGCCGTGCGCTCCCAGCCGCCGCGCCAGGTGTCCTGGTCCTCCCACCCCTTGGGGTAGCCGACACCCGGGCGGGTCTCGACGTTGTTGAACCACATGTACTCGGTGCCCTCGCGGTTGGTCCAGGCCTGCTTGCAGGTCACTGAACAGGTGTGGCAGCCGATGCACTTGTCGAGGTTCATCACCATTGCGATCTGGGCCATGACCTTCATCAGAAAGTCACCTCCTGGTTGCTGCGGCGACGAATAAGCGTGACCTCGTCGCGGTTGTTGCCCGTGGGGCCGATGTAGTTGAAGGCGTAGGACAGCTGCCCGTAGCCGCCGGCGAAGTGGCTGGGCTTGAGCACGATCCTGGTCAGCGAGTTGTGCGTCCCGCCGCGCCTGCCGCTGGACTCGGTCAGCGGGGTGTTCATGGTGCGCTCCTGGGCGTGGTGCATGAAGACCATGCCCTCGGGGATGCGGTGGGAGACGATGGCGCGCGCCGCCACGATGCCGTTGCGGTTGTAGGCCTCGACCCACTCGTTGTCCTTGACGCCGATCTTGTCGGCGTCCTGGGGACTCATCCAGATGGTCTGGCCGCCCCGTCCCAGCGTGAGCATGTACAGGTTATCGAAGTACTGCGAGTGGATCGCCCACTTGTTGTGCGCGGTGATGTAGCGCACCGCGACCTCCGCCGTGCCGGCCTGGCTCGTGGACACCGAGCCGGGCGCGGCCTCCCCGTACAGGGCGTGGAAGTCCAGTGGCGGCCGGAAGATCGGCAGGGACTCTCCCATGTCCCGCATCCAGTCGTGGTCGAGGTAGTAGTGCATGCGCCCGGTCAGGGTGTGCCAGGGCTTGGCGTGCTCCACGTTGACCACGAAGGCCGAGTAGCGCCGTCCGCCGTGCTCGGAGCCGGACCACTCCGGGGAGGTGATGACTCCCTGGGGCTTGACCTGGGTGTCGGCGAAGGAGATGAGCTTGCCGGCCTCCTCCTCGCTGAGCTCGACCAGCGTGGTGCCGGTGCGCTTGGACAGCGTGTCCCAGCCCTCGGTGGAGATGCGCCCGTTGGTGGTGCCCGACAGCGTGAAGATCGCGTCGGCGGCGCGGATGTCGGTGTCGATCAGCGGCCGGCCGGCGGCCACGCCGTCGGAGGAGACCCCGTGGTTGCGGGCCAGGCGCTCCACCTCCGGACCCGGCTTGAGCATGATGCCCTTGCAGGGAATCCCCAGCTTCTCGGCCAGGGGGCCCAGGGCGTCGAACTTGGACCGGATCTGGGTGTAGTCGCGCTCGGTGGGCACCAGCTTGGGCATCGTCACTCCCGGCACCCACTCCTGGGGGAGGGAGGACACGTCACCGTGCGCCATCGTCAGGGCGTCGGGGGTGTCGTGCGTCAGGGGTGCGGCGACGACGTCGGTCTGGGTGCCCAGGTAGCGCGGCGCCCAGGCGGAGATGAGCCCGGCCAGGGTCTGGAAGACCTGGAAGTCGGTGCGCGCCTCCCAGGGCGGGTCGATGGCCGCGTTGAAGGAGTGCACGAAGGGGTGCATGTCGGTCGAGGAGATGTCGTGCTTCTCGTACCAGGTGGCCGCCGGCAGGACGACGTCGGAGTGCAGGGTGGTGGAGGTGTTGCGGAAGTCCGCGGTCCACATGAGGTCGAGCTTGCCCACGGGGGCCTCGTCGCGCCAGGTCACCGAGGCGGGACGCTGCTCGGCCGGGGTCTCGACGGCGTTGACGTCGTTGTCCGCGCCCACCATGTGGCGCAGGAAGAACTCCGTGCCCTTGGCCGAGCTGCCCAGCAGGTTCGTGCGCCACGAGCACAGGATGCGCGGGAAGTTCTCGGGGGCGTCGGGGTCCTCGCAGGCGAAGCGCAGCTCACCGGAGCGCAGCTGCTCGACGACGTAGTCCTTGGGGTCCATGCCCGCCTCGGCGGCCTGCTGGCCCAGCAGCAGTGGGCTGCGGTTGAAGGTCGGGTAGGACGGCGTCCACCCGCGCTTCATGGCCTCGACCATGGCATCGGTCGTGGTCTTGCCCGCCAGGGTGCCCGGCCCCAGCGGGGAGGCCAGGCGCTCGGCGGAGGTGGTGTCGTAGCGCCACTGGTCGGTGGTGATGTACCAGAAGCCCGTGGAGATCATCTGCCGGGCCGGGCGGTGCCAGTCCAGGGCGAAGGCGTACTGCTGGAAGCCGCTGAGCGGGCGGACCTTCTCCTGACCCACGTAGTGGGCCCAGCCGCCGCCGTTGACGCCCTGGGTGGCGCACATGGAGGTCAGCGCCAGGATCGTCCGGTAAATCTGGTCGGCGTGGTAGTAGTGGTTGATGCCCGCGCCCATGACGATCTGGGAGCGGCCGCCGGACTCCACGGCGTTGAGGGCGAAGTCGCGCGCCACCTGGATGATGGCGGGGCCCGGAACGCCGGTGATCTCGCTGGCCCAGGCGGGAGTGCCCGGGACGGTGGCGTCCTGGTAGTCCGCGGGCCACTCGCCCGGCATGGACGGGCGCTCGACGGCGTACTGGGCCAGGAGCAGGTCGTAGACGGTGGTGACCATACGGTCCCCGATGCGGGTGACCGGCACGCCGCGGCGCACGACGCCGCCGCCCACGGAGCCCTCGGGGGTGGAGGAGCCGGGCAGGTCGAAGCGGGGCAGGAGCACCTCGGCGGCCTGCACCTGGGGGCCCTGGCCGTGCAGGTCCAGGATGCTCATGACCGGGTCGACACCCTCCATGAGCAGGTTCCACTTGCCCTCACCCTCAGGGGTGAAACGGTCGGCCAGGGTGCCGCCGGGGTCGGCCGGGCCGCGCTCGCGGTCCCACACGAGGGGGCGGAACTCGTTCTTCGGAGCGCCGGTGGCGACGCCGTTGACGTCGGAGGCCGTCACGAAGCGCCCGGGCACGTAGCCGGTGCCGTCGGGGGAGGGGTCCAGACCGATGAGGAAGGGGGAGTCGGTGTGACGGCGCATGTAGTCCAGGAAGAAGGACTCCTCGCGCTTGACGTGGAACTCGGAGAGGATGACGTGTCCCATCGCCTGGGCCAGGGCGCCGTCGGTACCCGGGGCCACGCGCAGCCACTGGTCGGCGAACTTGGTGTTGTCGGCGTAGTCGGGGGAGACGGCCACGACCTTCTGCCCGTGGTAGCGGGCCTCGGTCATGAAGTGGGCGTCCGGGGTGCGGGTCAGCGGCAGGTTGGAGCCCCACATCATGAGGTACTGGGAGTTGTACCAGTCACCGGCCTCGGGGACGTCGGTCTGGTCCCCGAAGACCTGGGGTGAGGCCGGCGGCAGGTCGGCGTACCAGTCGTAGAAGGAGAGCATCGTGCCGCCGATGAGCTCGTGGAGGCGGCCTCCGGCTCCGTAGGAGACCTGGGACATGGCCGGGATGACGCTGAAGCCGGCGATGCGGTCCGGGCCCCAGGTGCGGATGGTGTGGACGTAGGCGGCCGCGACGATCTCCATGGCCTCGTCCCAGCCCACGCGCACCATGCCGCCCTTGCCTCGGGCCGACTTGTAGGCCTTGGCGGTGGCGGGATCACCGGTGACCTGCGCCCAGGCGGCGACCGGGTCGCCGTCGTTGTCGGCCTTCGCGGCGCGGAAGGCGTCCAGCAGGACCGAGCGCACGTAGGGGTAGCGGATGCGCGTGGGGGAGTAGGTGTACCAGGAGAAGGCCGCGCCGCGCGGGCAGCCGCGGGGCTCGTACTCGGGCATGTCCGGGCCCGTGGTGGGGTAGTCGGTGATCTGCTTCTCCCACGTGATGATTCCGTCGGTGACGTAGACCTCCCAGGCGCATGAGCCGGTGCAGTTGACCCCGTGAGTGGAATGGACCATCTTGTCGTGGCTCCACCGGTGCCGGTAGAAGGTGTCGGCCTCGCGGCCACCGGTGAGGAACAGGCGGCGGGCGTCGGAGCTGGCTTTGCCGTGACGCAGGTAGGAACCCAGGGCGAGCAGGCCGGGGGCGCGCTCGACCTGCGTGTCGGGTCCGGCGACGAGGGGGTCGGTGGAGGCGGTCATTGCGGATCTTTCACGGTGGCGGTCGGTGGGCCCCGGGCGGTGGTCGACGCGGTTGACGACGGACGGGGCGCTGCGGGGCCGGGCGGACTCCGCCGTCGTCGGAGACGGGTCAGCCGGGGAAGGGCGCTCCCGGGCGGGCGTAGCGGATCCAGCAGATGATGGCGCACAGGGCCGAGTAGGCAGCGCAGATCCAGAACCAGACGGCGGCATCCATCGCCGACAGGGCCACGCCCACGAAGAAGGGGCCGAAGCAGGCGACGGCGGCCGTGAAGCCGATGGCGCCGCCGGCCTGGCGCTTGGGCATGATCATCGGCATCTGCTTGAAGGTGCCGGCATTGCCCAGGCCGGAGAAGAAGAACATCGCCAGCATGGACCACAGGAAGCCGGGGAACTGCGCCGGATCGGTCGGGTGGAGGTAGAAGGTGGTGACGGCCAGTGTGGCACCCATTCCCACGATGGAGATGAAGGTCCAGATGGCCCCGCCGAAGCGGTCGCACAGGGGCCCCCACAGCATTCGGACCACCGACCCGATCAGCGGCCCGAGGAAGGCGTAAGTCGCACCCAGGGGCAGCAGGGACTTGTCGAAGTGCTCGGCCAGGGCGGAACCAGGCCCGTAGGTGTTCTTGATGAGGAGTCCGAACTGTGCGGCGAACCCGGAGAACAGGCCGAAGGTCGCCACGTACATGAGCGTCATGTACCAGGTGTCGGGGTTGGAGAAGATGTCGATCTGCTGGCGGATGTTGGCCTTGACCGGGACGTCCTTGAGCAGGGCGAAGGCGAGGATCGCGGCCACGATGGTCCACGGGATGAAGAAGACGGCCGCGT
>CAJZFF010000115.1 GCA_915069725.1 uncultured Actinomyces sp. | reverse complement strand
GCAACGAGGTGGGGCGGCTCCCCGCCGGCGGAGCCACCTTCGCGGCCTTCCCCGAGTGGTACTCCACCCTGTTCTCGGGGGCCTACATCGTCCTGTTCATCATCCTGCTGTGCCTCATCGTGCGCGTGTGCGCCATTGAGTGGCGCGAGAAGATCAACGACCAGGTCTGGCACGACCGCTGGGACTGGGCGCACACGATCAGCGCCTGGATCCCCTCGATCCTGTGGGGCGCGGCCTTCGCCAATCTGGTCCAGGGCATGAGGATCGAGGTGATCGACACGGCCTCCGGCGCCCCCGTGCCGGCCGGGGAGGTGCCGGCCGAGACCCTCATCGACGGCGCCTCGCACCAGATCACCGGAGGATTGGCCGGCATGCTCACCCCTTTCACGCTGCTGGGCGGCGCGGCCGTCTGCCTGCTGTTCATCACCCACGGCGCGCTGTTCACCGCCCTCAAGACCGGCGGCGAGCTCTCACGGCGGGCCCTCCGCCTCGCCCGGGGCTCTTCGATGATCTCGACACTCGTGTGCTCGGCGTGGATGCTGTGGGCTCAGCTGGCCCACTCGCTCAACGCATTGGCCTGGATCCCCCTCATCCTGGCGGCACTGGCCCTCATCGGGTCACTGGTCCTGACCCGTCAGGGCCGCGAGGGCCGAGCCTTCGCACTGCACTTCGCCGGCATCGCCCTCGCCGTCGTCTTCATCTTCTCGACCACGGCGCCCAACGTCATGCGCTCCCGCGTAGACGACGCCTACTCGCTGACGATCAGTCAAGCCGCCAGCGCCGACACGACACTGCTCATCATGACCGTCATCGCAGTCCTGTTCGTGCCCGTGGTGCTCATCTACACGATCTGGGGATACAGGATCTTCTCCGCGCGCATCCACGCCGAGGCGATCGATCCCGATGAGGGGGGCCTGCACCCCACCAGAGTACGCGAGACGGCCCAGCCCGAGGCGGCCATCGGCTACTGAGCCTCTCCCGCCCAGTGGGCCGCGAGGAGGCACGGTCCCCACGGCATCGCGGGCCACGCGGTCACGACCCGACTGCGCAGACCAGGCAGACCAGTGTGTTTCTTAACTCACGGATCACATCATGACCGAGGTGACCAGGGACGACAGTCCTAAAAACACTATTCTGGAATGGTGAAGCCTCTGGACCCTCGGCTGATGCGCCACGCGCGCGCGGCTCGGCGCTACATCATCACCACCGCCTTGACCGGTGGCACTACCGCCCTGCTCGTCGTCGCCCAGGCCGTCCTCATCTCGCGGTCCGTCTCCCCGGTCATCACGACCCGCGTTCCCTTGAGCGCGGTCGCCCCCCTCGTCGGACTGCTGGCGCTCGTCGTGGTGGCGCGCGTCCTCGTCCTCTACGCCCAGGAGGCCCTCGCCCACCGCGCCGCCTCGCGCACGATCATCGAATTGCGCCGCCAGGTCCTGGAGCACGCCGCGACGCTCGGTCCGCGCTGGCTCGCCGGGCACGGCTCCGACACGGCCACACTGCTCACCCGGGGACTGGACGATCTCGAACCCTACTTCACGCGGTACCTGCCCCAGCTGCTCCTGGCCGCGACGGTCACGCCCTTGACCTGTCTGGTCATGCTCGTCCAGGACGTGCCGTCCGCCATCATCGTGGCGTGCACCGTCCCCCTCGTCCCCATCTTCATGATCCTCATCGGACGTCTGACTCAGCGCCGCAGCGCGGACCGCCTACTGGCCATGGAGCGCCTGGGGGGCCAGGTACTCGACCTGCTCGCCGGACTGCCGACGCTCAAGGCCCTCGGCCGCGAGGCCGGACCGGCCGCACGAGTCCGACAGCTGGGACGCGCCTACAGCGCCACCACCATGCGAACCCTGCGCGTGGCCTTCCTGTCGGGAGCGGTTCTGGAGTTCATCACGACGTTGTCGGTGGCGATCATCGCCGTTCAGATCGGTTTCCGGCTCGTGGCCGGGCGCATGGACCTGTTCACCGGTCTGCTCGTCCTCATGGTGGCCCCGGAGGTCTATCAGCCGCTGCGGCAGGTGGGCTTCCAGTTCCACGCCTCGGCCAACGGGGTGGCGGCGGCGAACGCGGTCTTCGAGGTTCTTCAGACCCCGGTGCCCGAGCATGGCGACCTGCCGGCCCCCGACCTGCGCTCGTCGACGATTGAGATCGATGCGGTGTCCGTCGCCTCCCGGGGCGCGTGGGCCCCCGCCGGGCTCAGCGCCTCGATCCGGCCGGGCAGCCTGGTGGCGCTGACCGGCCCGTCAGGTGCGGGTAAGACGACGACGACGCAGGTCCTGCTCGGCCTGCTGCCCCCTGACCGGGGGCGGGTGAGGATCGTGCCGGACGGCGGCGCCCCCAGCGGCGTCGTCGACCTCGCCCAGATCGATCCGGCCACCTGGTGGGAGCAGATCGCCTGGGTGCCCCAGCGCCCCACCATCACCCCGGGAACGGTGCTGGACAACGTCCTGAATCATGCCGAGCAGGGAGCCTCCACGGTAGGGGACGTACCCGACGTACTGGTCGAGGCGGCCCGGGCCACGGGCTTCGATGAGGTCGTGAACGGCCTGCCGCAGGGGTGGCGGACCCCGGTGGGCAGTGCAGGCGTGGGACTGTCCGTGGGGCAGCGCCAGCGTCTGGCCCTGACCCGGGCCCTGTGCTCGACGGCGCCCCTGGTGGTCATGGACGAGCCGACCGCGCACCTGGACGCTGCCAGTGAGGCCCACGTCCTGGACGCAGTCCGTGCGCTGCACGCCTCGGGGCGCACGGTGGTGGTCATTGCGCACCGTCCTGCGCTCATGGCCCTGGCCGAGCAGACCATCGCCGTGACGAGCCAAGCGGTACCGCCGGCGGACATCGCACCTGACCGGACACCTGACCGGGCATCTGCCCATGAGGCGGCGACGGCGCAGGAGGAGGCCCTGTGAGCACGGCACGCACATTAACCCCTGAGCCCCCTGAGATCCCCGTGAACCCCGCACATCCGACTGCCTCCGCCCTCTCCCCCGCGCTGTCCGCCGATGAGCGACGCTCCCTGCGCCGCGCGATGAGCCTGCTGAACCTGGACCGCTCACGCTTCATCCTGGCCGTTGTCGCCGGGACGGCGGGTATGGCCTCGGCCGTGGCCCTGTCCGGGGTGGCGGCCTGGCTCATTGCGCGGGCCTCCCAGATGCCCGACGTCGTCGCGCTGGGGGTGGCGCCGGTAGCGGTGCGGTTCTTCGGCATCTCACGCTCCGTGCTGCGCTACTGCGAGCGCCTCGTCTCCCATGACACCGCCCTGAGAGGCATGGGCGCGCTGCGCACCCGCCTCTATGAGTCCCTGGCCTCAGCCCGCACGGACACGGTTGCGGGCCTGCGCCGCGGTGACGTCCTGGCGCGAGTGGGCAGCGACATCGACGCGGTCGGGGATCTCGTGGTGCGCGCCTATCTGCCGGCGGCCGTCGCCGCTGTCCTGGGCGCGGCCACATGTCTCGGCGTCGGCGCGGTCTACTGGCCGGCGGGCCTCATCCTGCTGGCCTGTCTGCTGCTGTCGGGACTGGTGGGCCCGTTGGCCACCATCCGTTCGGCGAGAATCGCCGAGCAGGCCCGTCAGAGGCAGGCCACCGAGCTGTCCGCGGAGGTCCTGGCGGTCCTGGAGGGGGCGCCCGAGCTGTCCGTCTCCGGGCGTCTGGCCGGCTCGATGCGCCAGGTCGCCTCCCGGGAGGAGAGCCTGAGCCGTCTGCGGGACCGGGCTGCGGTACCAGCAGCGATCGCGGCGGCCGTGGACGTGGCAGCCATGGGGATCGCGGTCGTGGGCAACCTGCTGGTCGGGGTGAGCGCCGTGTCCGCCGGGCAGCTGGCTCCGGTCTGGCTGGCAGTGATCGTCCTGGTTCCGCTGGCGGCCTTCGAGGCCACCTCCGCGCTCGGCCCGGCCAGCGTGCAGCTGGTGAGGTCGGCCGGCGCCGCCTGCCGCATCGTGGAGCTCATCGAGGCCGCTGAGGCCAGTGCCGCCAGCGGCAGCGCGACGTCCTGCACGCCTCTAGAGCTGTCCGAGCCCTCCGCCCAGGGCCCGTACCTCAAGGCACGGGGCCTGGCGGTGGGCTGGCCGGGCGGCCCGGTGGTGGCCGAGGGCATCGACCTGGATCTGCGGGTCGGTCGCCGAGTGGCCATCGTGGGGCCGTCGGGGATCGGCAAGTCAACACTGCTGGCCACGCTGGCGGGACTGCTGGAGCCTCGGGGCGGCACGCTGACGCTCGACGGCGTCCCCCCGTGGCAGGCGGCCCGCTCAGAGGTGGCGGCCAGGGTGTGCCTGACCGCGGAGGACGCACACGTCTTCCACACCAGCGTCCTGGAGAACCTGCGCGTGGCGCGGGGGGACATCACCCCCGCCGAGGCCGGCGAGCTGCTGAGGCGGGCCGGCCTGGGGAGCTGGCTCGAGGCTCTTCCCGAAGGAGTTGAGACCATCATCGGCACCGATGCCACCACGCTGTCAGGTGGGGAGCGGCGTCGGCTCCTGCTGGCCCGGGCCCTGGCGGCTCCGGCTCCCCTGATGCTACTGGACGAGCCCGGTGAGCATCTCGATGCCGTCACCGCGGACCGGCTCGTGACCGACCTGCTGACAGTGAGTGACCAGGGCCGCGGCACTCTCCTGGTCACCCATCGCCTCAGCGCCCTGGAGCACGCCGACGAGGTCCTCGTCATGGGACACCGGCCGCAGGCCGCCGGTGAGCAGGCCCCAGCGACTATCCTGCACCGAGGCAGCCACCGCGATCTCCAGGACGTCTCCGAGACCTACCGGTGGTCGCTCTCCCAGGAGGATCAGGACAGGCAGCAGGACCACGTATCCGGTACGAGCTGAACGAGCTGAGCACGATGACGACACCCCACCCGCAGCACGCAGCAGACACTCTCGGCGACGGTCTTGGCTTCCCCGGTGTGCCCGAGGACGCCCCGGAGGAGCTCGACGGCCCCCCGGCGCCACGTGGGGAGGCGCTGGCGACCTCTTCGGAGGACAACGCCACGGCGGGGCGTCTGGCCTACGCCGTCCACGCCGACCAGCTGGTCTCCACCCGTGGCCACCGGGCGTCGGCCCTTCAGCCGAGCCTGGACGAGGCGACTGTCGCTCTCATCCAGGCGGCCCTGAGCCTGACCAGCTCCCTGCGGGTCCCCGACGCGCTGCGCCGTCTGGTGGAGTCGGCCTGCTCCATCACGGGTGCCTCGTGGGGAACCATCGCCGTGCTCAACCACGCGGACATGGATGTTGACCCGGCCGGCATGCTCTCGCCCGATCCCTCCGACGCGAGCTCAGGCACCGGTCTGTGCAGCGGGGTGCCCACGGCGACCCTCGATGAGCTCGCCCAGATGGCCGGCGCCCCCGATACCACCGGCGCTTCGCACGGCTCCTCCGAGTCCCTGCTCAGCGGGCTCGAGGGCACCGGGATGGTCATCGACAACGACCTGGGCAGGACATCGGCCTTCACCGGTACCATCGAGGGTGAGGAGACGGGCAGCCTGCTCTCGGCCCCGCTGCGCCTTCACGACCAGGTCTACGGGCATCTCTACCTGTGCGACAAGCCGGGGGGCTTCACCCGCTCGGACGCCGACGCCGTCCTGACCCTGGCCCAGGCCGCAGCCGTCGCCGTGGACAACGCCCGCCTGTACCGCGAGGCCCGTGACCGCGAGCAGTGGATGGTGGTCTCCCAGGAGCTGACGACGCTGCTGCTCTCGGGCGCCGAGGAGGATGACGCGCTGACACTCATCGCCCACCGCGTCCGCCAGGTCGCTCACGCCGACACGGCCGCCCTCATCCTGCCCAGCATCGGCAAGCGCTGGATCTGCGAGATCGCCGACGGCGAGCACGCCAGGGAGCTGATCGGCACCTTCTTCCCGTCCGAGGGTCGGGCCCTGACCACCCTGGCCCATCAGACCGGCCTGGTCGTGGACTCCCTGGAGAACGCCTGGGGCGACGGCGACCTGATGGTCCCCCAGCTGGCCCAGTTCGGACCGGCCCTCTACGCCCCCATGATCCACCGGGGGCGGGGCGTGGGGGTCATGCTGCTGCTACGCTCCCCGGGTGCGACGCCGTTCACCGCCCAGGACCTGGAGATCGCCGAGCTCGTGGCGGGGCAGGCCACGATGGCCTTCGAGCTGGCCGACGCCCAGCACGCGGAGGAGATGGCCACGTTGCTCGATGAGCGGGCCAGGATCGGCCGGGA
>CAJZFF010000114.1 GCA_915069725.1 uncultured Actinomyces sp. | reverse complement strand
CGTCCAGGTCGGAGGCGAACATGGCGAAGGCCTGCATGGAGCGGTACTGGGCCAGGGTGATCTTGAGGGTTCCGGCGACCTTCTTCATGGCCTTGACCTGGGCGGCGCCGCCCACGCGAGACACGGAGATGCCGACGTCGACGGCGGGGCGCTGGTCGGCGTTGAACAGGTCGGACTGGAGGAAGATCTGCCCGTCGGTGATGGAGATGACGTTGGTGGGGATGTAGGCCGAGACGTCGTTGGCCTTGGTCTCGATGATCGGCAGCCCGGTCATGGAGCCCGCCCCCAGCTCGTCGGAGAGCTTGGAGCAGCGCTCCAGCAGACGCGAGTGGAGGTAGAAGACGTCACCGGGGTAGGCCTCGCGGCCCGGCGGACGGCGCAGCAGCAGGGAGACGGCGCGGTAGGCCTCGGCCTGCTTGGACAGGTCGTCGAAGACGATGAGGACGTGCTTGCCCTGGTACATCCAGTGCTGGCCGATGGCCGAGCCCGTGTAGGGCGACAGGTACTTGAAGCCGGCCGGGTCGGAGGCCGGGGAGGCCACGATGGTGGTGTACTCCAGGGCGCCGCGCTCCTCCAGGGTGGCGCGCACGGCGGCGATGGTGGAGCCCTTCTGGCCGGTGGCCACGTAGATGCAGCGCACCTGCTTGTTCGGGTCGCCGGACTCCCAGGCCTCCTTCTGGTTGAGGATGGTGTCCAGGGCGATGGCGGTCTTGCCGGTCTGGCGGTCGCCGATGATGAGCTGGCGCTGGCCGCGGCCGATCGGGATCATCGAGTCGATGGCCTTGAGCCCGGTCTGAAGGGGCTCGTGGACGGACTTGCGGGACATGACGCCGGGGGCCTGAAGCTCCAGGGCGCGGCGGCCCTCGCTGGGGATCTCGCCCAGGCCGTCGATGGGGCGTCCCAGCGGGTCGACGACCCGGCCCAGGTAGCCGTCACCGACGGGCACCGAGAGGACCTCGCCGGTGCGGCGCACGATCTGGCCCTCGTCGACGCCGGTGAAGTCGCCCAGGACGACCACGCCGATCTCACGCTCGTCGAGGTTCATCGCCAGCCCGGCGGTGCCGTCCTCGAAGGTGAGCAGCTCGTTGGCCATGACGCCGGGCAGGCCCTCGACGTGCGCGATGCCGTCAGCGGCGAAGACGACGTGCCCGACCTCCTCGGCCGCGACCTCGGCGGGCTTGTAGGACTCGGCGAACTCGTTCAGGGCCGAGCGGATCTCCTCGGGCCTGATGGTCAGCTCTGCCATCTCGTCTCCTTGCTGGTTGCGTTCTGGGGGCCGGCGGCGCTGGGCGTGAGCGACGACGGCGCGGGGTGGGGTGGTGAAGTTGTGGGTCGGCGTGCGATCAGCGGGCTAGCCCGCCAGGCGGGTGCGCAGCTCGGCGACGGCGCTGCTCACGGTGCGGTCCATGACGTAGTTCCTCGTCGAGATGCGGACTCCGCCGATGACCGCGGAGTCAACCTCGCAGTTGAGGTCGACCTTGGTGCCCAGGCGGCGCTCCAGGATGGTGCGCAGGCGCTCCTCCTGGGCCGAGGTCATGGGGATGGCGGTGACGACGTCGACGATGGTGCGATGGCGCATCTCAGCGGCCAGCTCGACGACGCGGCGCAGGTTGCGCAGCGGACCGCCCTCGGCGTGGTGGCGCATGCACCAGTCCACCAGGCTCATGGCGGGGGCGCTGATGTGGGGGGCGAAGACGGCCTCGGCCAGGCGGACCCGGGCCTCGGTGCTGGTGCGGCGCGAAGGGGTCAGGGCCTCGCGCAGCTCACGGTTGTCGGCGATCTGCTCGTGGACCTCGAAGAGCTGCTGCTCGATCTCCGCCACCGAGCCATCTGCGTGGGCGCCGGCGAGGATCGCCTCGATGCCCAGGTCGTGGAGGGCGGAGACCAGGTCGACGGCCTTGGACCAGCGGCCGCGGACCATCGCGCTGAGCAGGTCGACGACGCGCTCGTCCACGGTGCCGGTGAAGAGCCGGCGGGCCAGGGCCACCTTGTCCTCGGGCTCGCGGCCCGGGTCGGTCAGCGGACCGGGCAGCGAGTGGACGGCGACCTGGTGAGCCAGGGCGAGGATCTGGCGACCCAGCTCCTGGCCCTCGACGCCCGCAGCCGTGAGCACCGGGCTCCAGGCCTGGCTCACGGTCTGACGGGTGGCGGCAGTTCCTGTTCTCACCGCGTCGCCTCCGCAGAGGAGGAGGCGCCGGCGTCGAGCCCCTCGACCGGCTCCATGGTCTCGAGCTCATCGAGGAAGCGGTCGATGACCCGCTCGGACAGGGCGGTGTCGCTCAGCTGCTCACCGACGATCCGCTCGGCCAGGGTGGAGGCGAGCATGCCGACGTCGGTGCGCAGCGAGATCTGCGCGGCCTGCCTCTCAGCCAGGATCTGGCGCTGGGCGCCCTCGATGATGCCGGCGGCTTCCGCCTGGGCGTCGGTGCGGGCCTTGGCGATGATCTCCTTGGCCTCGCCATGGGCGTTGTCACGGATGCGGGCGGCCTCGCGACGGGCCTCGTCCACGAGCCGGGTGGCGCGCTTCTCGGCGTCGGCCTGGTCCTGCTTGGCCTTGTCGGCCAGGTCGAGGCCCTCCTGGATGCGCCGGGCGCGCTCGTCCAGCACGGCGTAGAGCCGGGGCAGGGCGTAGCGGCCCACCACCAGGAGGATGAGCAGGAGGACGATCGCCGCCCAGAAGATCTCATAGAGCGGAGGCAGGATGAAGGCGGTCCCCCCTCCCTGCCCGCTCTCGGCAGCCAGGGGAAGCATCACTTGACGACGAGCGGCATGACGAAGCCGATAAGGGCCAGGGCCTCGACCATGCCCGCACCGATGATCATGTTGGTGAACAGGCGTCCGGCCACCTCGGGCTGACGGGCCGTGGCCTCCTGGGTTTTGCCGACCAGCAGACCAATGCCGACGCCCGGGCCGAGCGTGGCCAGGCCGTAGCCGACGTATGCGAGAGCAGCGGAGGTCATATGTGGTTCCTTCTTTCTGGCGCCGATGGCGCAGGTGGGGTCAGAGGGTCGTGAAGAGCCTCAGGGACAGGTCGGTGACGTCTAGTGGGCCTCGATGGAGAGCTTGATATAGACGGCGCTGAGGATGGTGAAGATGTAGGCCTGCAGGACCGCGACGAAGACCTCGAACAGGGTCACCGCGATCATGGCTGCGCCGGTGAGGAAACTTGCCGCCGAAGACGCCTGTAGGTGCAGGAGCAGACTGGTGGTCCCGAAGAAGGTCATGGCGAGCAGCATGTGCCCGGAGACCATGTTGCACAGCAGACGCAGGGTGAGCGTCACCGGCCGAACAATGAAGTTCGAGAGGAACTCGATGGGGGTGATGAGCAGGTACATCACCTTGGGCAGCCCCGGAGGCAGGAGCTGGGAGGCGAGGAAGTGACCGATTCCCTGCTCCCTGATTCCGGCACCGATGAAGGTGATGTATGTCAGGGCCGCGAACACGAGGGGCACCGCCACCACCGAGGAGGCGGCGATGTTGAGTCCCGGGATGATGCCGGCGATGTTCATGGCCAGCACTCCCAGGAAGAGGGTCCCCAGCAGGGGGGCGAAGCGGCGTCCGTTCTTATTGCCCAGAAGCATGAGGGCCACGTTGCTGCGCACGAAGTCGGCGATGAGCTCGAGCACGGCCTGGCCGCGCCCGGGGACGGTCTTGAGCCGGCTGGCGGCCACCCCCACCGTCAGGCACAAGGCGACCCCCATGACGACGCGGACGAGAGTGAGCCGGTTGAACTCCAGGAACGTACCCTGGCCAAAGAGCGCTTCGGGGAAGAAGTCCTCGACGCCGGGTGAGTGAGGGTGCTGAGTGAAGGCGGGCACCGCAGTCAGCACGATCACCGCAACCAGGACAACCAGGAGCACCCAGTACCACAGCGGTTTGACGAACGGCTTGGCGTCAGCCGTCCGCGGCGCGGCGACGTCGTCGACTGCCGCGTCGCTCTCGGTGACGGTGTTGGTGGACAGGAGATCCTCCCGATGTCTCTCACGCTTCGAAGTCTGACCTGATGTCTGCCCCGAACAGGCCTGCTAACCACTGGCAATGCTAGCGCCTAGGAATGGTTCAACGAAGCAAAATCAGCAGGCGCATCCCGATTCATCGTCCTTGCCGCCTCCCGAGGTTGAACCTACGCCTCGGTCAGGACCGACCCGTCGACCCTCCCTTCATCGGCTCCACAGCAAGGATTCGTGCTCGCGTCAGGACGGTCACCTCGGCGAACAGGCTTACCAGCACAGCAACGATGAGTGAGACCCCAATCACTCGAGTGTCCAGCCCGATCACCCGACCGCCGAGGAGAACCAGGGCCAGCAGGGAGATTCTCGCGAGGTAACCGCCGCCCATCCAGGCAGCCATGAGTCCCATCCCGGAGCGCACCATGCGGGCCAGAACCCACCACGTGGAGGCCAGGAGCAGCGCCGTCGCCACCGCGGCCACCGGAAAGGTCCCGGTCGGGCGGGCCACGCCTCCGGTCATGCCGCCACCTACGCACCAGAGGAGCTCAAGCGCCACCAGGACCCCGGTGGCAATCGTCAGGATCCGACGCAGCCGGGCAACAGAGTCGATCAGGACTGCGGTGTTGCGACTGGTCCCCCCGGTCGGTCCCGGCTGCTCGTCGGCAGGTTGCTGCGACATCGGGCCGGAGCCGTGTGCTGTACTCATGCGTCCGTCTCCTCGGGATGGTGGGCGGGAGCCGTTGACACGGTAGCCGACACGACGGCTCCTTGCGGCGCCTGCCCCTCGGCCGGGCGCGTCACTTCACCAGTTCCTGAGACGTTGCGGGAGATGACGATCCGCTGTTCCTGGCGGTCCTGGCGACGGCGCAGCGCCGAGCGCAGGCCGTGGCGCACCCCGGGCATGAGGTCGACAGTGACGACGAAGGCGAACAGCACTGCGAGGGCGAGTCCCGCCAGCACCCAGGGCAGGGGGAAGAAGGCCATGGCGGCCACGGGGAAGGAGGCGACCGCCGCCCACAGGTACATGACCAGCACCGCGCGGCGGTGGGAGTGCCCGGCGGCCAGGAGCCGGTGGTGCATGTGCATGCGGTCGGGGTGGGTGGGGCTCAGCCCCTTCCGGGTGCGGCGCACGATCGCCATCATCATGTCGGTCAGGGGCAGCAGCAGCACCGCCAGGGGGATGAGCACCGGCAGGAACACGGGCACCGCGGTGGTGCCCTCGATGGACAGCGGATCGATCTGGCCGGTGACGATGATGGTTCCGGCCGCCGAGATGAGCCCCAGCTGCATGGAGCCGGAGTCGCCCATGAAGATCGTGGACGGATGGAAGTTATGGGGCAGGAAGCCCACGCAGATCCCGATCAGGGCGGCGATCACGGTGGCCGCCAGGGACGTGTAGGAGGCGGGCTGCGTCGTGCGGGTCAGCACGTAGACGTAGAGGAAGAAGGCGCTCGCGCCGATGCCGATGATGCCGGCGGCCAGTCCGTCGAGCCCGTCGACGAAGTTGACCGCGTTGATGACCGCCAGCACCACGAGGATGGTGGAGAACAGGCTCAGTCGCGAGGACCCCAGGGTGACTCCTCCCACGGGGAAGGTGATGAGCTGCACCCCCCGCCAGGCCATGATGCCGGCCGCCAGGATCTGCCCGGAGAGCTTGGCCCACCAGTCCAGCTCCCACAGGTCGTCGACGACCCCCAGCAGGCACACCATGCCCGCCCCCATCACGACCGCCCACGCGGAGGAGTCGATGACGTCGGCCAGATAGGGAACCCGCGAGGCCACCGTCACCGCGGAGGCGAAGCCCGCGAACATGGCCACGCCCCCCAGCCGGGGGATGGGGGTGGAATGGACGTCGCGGGCGCGCACCGGGGTCAGGGCGTTGGACACCAGTGCGACGTGACGCACGATCGGCACGGACACGTAAGTGACCGCAGCGGCCACCAGAAGAACGAGCAGGTAGACCCTCACGCCGTGCGCCCCTGACCGCCCGCGTCGAGCAGCGGCGGCGCCCCCGCTGCTCGAAGCACAGGCTCGAGGACCGCCGCCAGGGCGGTGCGGGACAGGAGGCCGTCGCGCACCACCACCGGCGCCAGCGCCCGCTCGCCGGCCAAAGAGATGATCGTCGAGGGCACCGGACCGGGCGTGGGGCCGCCGTCGAGTACGAGGACGTCTCGACGGGGGAAGGCCCGACGCGCGGCGTCGGCATCGGTGGCCGGACGCTCGCCGGTGCGGTTGGCA
>CAJZFF010000113.1 GCA_915069725.1 uncultured Actinomyces sp. | reverse complement strand
GACGAGTAGCCGGTGTAGTCCGTGTAGCCGGCAGAGCCGGGGTACGGCGTGTAGCCGGCGGAGCCGGGGTACGGCGTGTAGTCGGGACCGTAACCGCCGGATCCGGGGTTACCGGGGCCGTATCCGCCACCCGGTCCGTATCCCGGTTGGCCACCGGCTGGTGGCGGTGGGTATCCAGGGGCTGAGCCCGGCTGGCCCACCGGCGGTGTCTGGTAGTTGCCGTAGCCGGACTGCGGTGATCCCTGCGACGGGTAGGGGGATGCCCCGCTGAACGTCCCGGAGTCGGGGGCCTGCCATCCGTCCTGATCGCCTCCGACGAAGTCGCTGCCGGAGGTGCCGTGAGCCTCGCGGCCCGGCTCTCCGCTCGGACCGCTGCCGTCAGGGGGGAAGTCGGTACTCATAAGTCCATGCTGTCATGTCCGGCCGTCGTCTGGCCCTCCCCCTGGAGGAGGAAATCGTGCCGCTGAAGCTCCGCGCGCGCCCTGTAGCCAGGTTCAGGGGGCGCAGCGAAGATCACGGTTCGGCCGCAATAATCCCGGTTTCTGGGCGTGCTGACGCCGGTTTTTCCCGTAACTGAGGGGATTCTCGTAATTTCCTGGGGAAATTGTGGGCGCCACCTCGGTGGTCCGGGTGTCCCTCGGGTCCTGGGGCTCATGCCAAGATACGGGCTATGAGCACGCGCATTCTGGTCGTCGACGACGATGCATCCCTGGCCGAGATGATCGGCATCATGCTGGAGTCGGAGAGCTACACGCCCACACTTTGTCATGACGGAGCCAAGGCCCTGGACGCCTTCCACGAGGTCAACCCCGATCTGGTCCTGCTCGACCTCATGCTTCCCGGGCTCGACGGCGTCGAGATCTGCCGGCTCATCCGCTCCGAGTCCGACGTGCCGATCATCATGCTGACCGCGCGCACCGACACCCAGGACGTCGTCGCCGGTCTTGAGGCCGGTGCGGACGACTACGTGACCAAGCCCTTCAAGTCCAAGGAGCTGCTGGCCCGCGTCTCCACCCGCCTGCGCCGCACCAACCCCGGTGCGGCCGAGCACGTGCGTGCCGGGGACCTCGACATCGACGTCGCCGGTCACCAGGTCAAGCGCGGCGAGTCGGTCATCTCCCTGACGCCGCTGGAGTTCGAGCTGCTGGTGACCCTGGCCCGCTCGCCGTGGAAGGTCTTCACCCGCGAGGAGCTCCTCAGCCAGGTGTGGGGCTACCAGCACCCGGCCGACACCCGCCTGGTCAACGTCCACGTCCAGCGCCTGCGGGCCAAGATCGAGAAGGACCCCGAGCGTCCCTCGATCGTGGTGACGGTGCGCGGTGTCGGCTACAGGGTCGGCGAATCCGCGTGAGCGACGGCGCATCGGGCGCCATACAATGAACCCGATGCGTAATTCAGGGGGCACGTCGATGGGGTCATCGGTGGGCACCGCGGAGGAGCGGCTGGTTCGGCGTCTGCCTCTGCCGGGGCTGCTGCGCCGCAGCCTTGAGGTGCGCATGGTGTGCACCGCCACCGTCATCGGCCTGCTCCTCATCGTGCTGCTGCTGACCTTCGTGACCGACCGCATCCGCTCCGAGGTTTTCGCCGATCAGCGTGACGTCATCCTTGCCGACGCCGCGCTGCGCGCCAGCGTCGCCCAGGCCGAGTTCGACTCGACCACGGCAGTCACCGTTGATGAGGTCTCGGCCACGGCGGAGCAGCAGGTCAACGGTGCCAAGAACTCGATCTCCTCCTCCGGGGGAGTGGGGGTCCTCATGCTGCGCAACGAGGAGGAGACCTCGACGACGGTCGTCAACGACCTGGAGACCGACACCCGTCTGCGCTCCCTCATCACCCCTGAGATGACCAGGGCGCTCGATGAGGGCGGGGCGCGCGCCCAGTACTGGCAGTCGGTGGCGGTGCCCAACGATGAGGGGGGCACGGATCCGGGGCTCATCGTGGGGACCAGGGTGAGCCTGCCCCTGGCCGGGGAGTACGACCTCTACCTCGTCTACAGCCTGGCCAGCGAGCAGCGCATCGTCTCCCTGGCCTCGCGCAACATCACCATCGGGGGGCTGGGCTTCCTGGCCATCCTCATCGTCGTGGTGTGGGCCTTCACCAGGTGGGTGCTCAGCCCCGTGCGGCACACCGCCCGGGCCGCTGAGCGGCTGGCCTCCGGGCTGCTGGCCGAGCGATTGAGCATTGAGGGGGAGGACGAGATATCCACCCTGGCCAGGTCCTTCAATCACATGGCGACCTCGCTGGAGGACCAGATCGAGCGCCTGGAGTCCCTGTCCAAGGTGCAGCGCCTCTTCGTCTCCGACGTCTCCCACGAGCTGCGCACCCCGCTGGCCTCGATCCGCCTGGCCACGGAGCAGATCCAGGACGCGCGCGAGGAGATCTCCGATCCCTTCGCCCTGCGCAGCATCCAGGTCCTGTCCAGCTCGGTGGACCGCTTCGAGACCATGCTCACCGACCTGCTGGACATCTCCCGCATCGACTCCGGGAACGTCAAGCTCCGGCTGGAGGAGATCGACCTCGCCCAGGTGGTCGACACCGTCATCGAGACCACCCAGTTCCACTTCGACGCCACCGGCACCGAGCTGCGCCTCCACCTCCCCGAGGAGCCGGCCACCGCGGAGATCGACGTCACCAGGGTCGAGCGCATCATCCGCAACCTCGTGGTCAACGCGCTCGAGCACGGCGAGGGCAAACCGCTGGACGTCACCGTCGCCGTGGATGACGACGCGGTCGCGGTGCGGGTGCGCGACCACGGGATCGGAATGAGTCCCGACGTCGTCACCAAGGTCTTCGACCGCTTCTACCGCGCCGACCCCTCGCGCAAGCGCAGCCTGGGAGGCACCGGACTGGGTCTGTCCATCGCCATGGAGGACGCCCGTCTGCACGGCGGTCGCCTCTCGGCCTGGGGGTGGCCGGCCGACGGCTCCTCCTTCCTGCTGGTCCTGCCCCGCACCCAGGGGGCCGACGGTGGTCCCGGTCGGCTGAGTGGTCCCGGGCCGCTCGAGCTCGTCCCGCAGGACGCGCCCGCCGTGGCCCGTGCCGGCATGCCGATCGATGAGGAGTCCTCCTTCTCCCCGGTCGGACCCCTGGGGCCCGCGCCCGCCACGCGCCGGGCGCGCCAGAGCGTCGTCCTGGGCGACATCCCCCTGGCCGGGGAGAGCCACGACGCGGTCACCGAGGACGTCGGCCGAGTCGTCGTCGTCCTTCCCGGTCAGGAGCCCGCCACCCGCACACCCGAGGAGACTGAGGAAGAAGGGTGGCGCCGATGAAGCAGCCGATGAACCGAAAGGCGCTCACCGGGGAGCGCACGTCCTATGAGTCCACCGAGGCCCTCGAGACCTCCGGGACGGCCCCGTCCTCCCCGTCGCGACGCAGCGCGCTGGGGCTGCTGTCGGCCACGGCAGCCGGCATGCTGGCCGGCTGCACAGCGCTTCCGAGCTCCAGCGGCGTCACCCGCTCCGGGGTGGCCGCCTCCGACACCAACGCCCTCATCGAGACCGCGCCAGGACCGGGCGAGGGGGACTCGGCCGAGGACATCGTCAACGGTTTCCTGCGCGCCGCCATCGCGGGGTTCTCCGACGACTTCGCCACCGCCAAGCAGTTCCTCAGCGATCACGCCGTCGCGCAGTGGAAGCCCCTGGAGACGGTGAGCGCCTACAGCGGGTCGACCGAGCCGCAGGTCTCGGTGACGGCCAACGGCTCCTTCATGGTGACCTCCGGACAGGTGGGGGTGCTCAACTCCCTGGGCGTCTTCACCCCCGCCCCGGAGGGGAGCACCTATGCCGGCGTGTTCTCCCTGGCCACCAACTCCACCGGCCAGTGGCGCATCGTCGGTCTGCCCCACGGGATCCTGCTGCCCTTCTCCCGGCTCATGCAGAACTTCGCGGTCAGCTCCCTGGCCTTCCTGTCCCGGGACCGGTCCAGGTTCGTCCCCGAGCTGCGCTGGTATCCGCGCAGCTCGCAGGCCGACTCCCTGGTCTCCGGGCTGCTGGCCGGGCCCTCGGACTGGCTTGCGAAGGGGGCCTCCAGCCTCATCCCGCGCAACGCTGAGCGCGCGAGCCGGGGCGTCGTCGTCGAGGCGGGGACTGCCACCGTCCACCTGAGCGCGGACTCCGACCCCGCCTCGGAGGAGGCGCGTCGGCTCATGGTGGCCCAGATCGAGCAGAGTCTCGTCCAGATCAGCGGTATCGACCACGTGCGGGTGCTCGCCGGCACCGTCGACCTCGGTGCCGCCGCCCAGCTGACACCGATGGCCCCCGAGGTCGGAGGCATCGTGGGGATGTCGGAGGGTTCGGTCGTGCGCGGTACGGGGGCCAGGCGCATCACCCTGGCCAGTGACCGGGTCCTGGGGACCAGTGACGCCCGTAGCCCGAGCCTGGGGGCCGACGGGGCCGTCTACGCACTGTCGGCCTCCAGCCTGCTGCGCCTGCCCCGGGGGCAGAACTCCGCCAGCGTCATCCTCTCGGTGGGGGATCCCTCCGCGGGCGCCGGTGGGCTGGGAGCGCCGATGGGTGACCGACACGGCTGGGCCTGGTTGCTGGCCGAGGGTCGTCTGACCGCCGTCAACGGCTCCGGGCAACGCGCCACCCTGGAGTCCTCCTGGCTGCAGGACGGCACGGTCACGGCCTTCGACCTGTCCGTGGAATCCGAGCGGATCGCCGTGCGGCGAACCGACGGGCGGGTCGCCGTCGCCATCATCATCAGGGACCAGGACGGCCGTCCCACCGGGCTGGGGCCGGCCTTGGAGATGCCCCGCGCCAGTGGGGCGGGCACGCGGGGACTGTCCTGGTGCGCCCCCAACGCCGTGTGCGTCCTGGCCGCTGCCGGCACCGAGGGCGGGGGCGTGCCGGAGGTGCGTCTGGTCCAGGTCGGCGGGGCGGTCAACACGCTGGTGGGGGTGCGTCGTGCCCGTTCGGTCATCTCCGACCGCTCCGAGGAGTCCCTCATCATCGTCGACGAGGACGGGCAGACCTGGCAGCGCCGTGGGGCGATGTGGCGGGTGCTCACCGCCGAGGTCACCGACCCCTCCTTCCCCCTGCCCTGAGCCGACCGCGCCATCGCCTGCCGACGGGGTCACACCCGACGACGCCCCTGACGCGCGGCTCCGGGTGCCCCCGGTCGGTCAGGACCGTGGAGCACCCGGATATCAGGGGCCATCCCCGCGCCGCGGGGCCGGATGGAGCTACAGCACCTGGGCGTCCAGGCGGATGACGCCGTAGGTCCACCCGTGACGGTGGTAGACGGCACAGGGCTGCTTGGAGGACTTCTCGATGAACAGGTAGAAGGGGTGCCCCACGAGCTCCATCTGGTAGAGAGCCTCATCAACGGTCATCGGCCTGGCCTCGTGCAGCTTCTGACGCACGATCACCGGGGAGTCGCCGAGCTGTGCCTCAACGGCGACACCCGGCTCGGTGGGGGCTGAGGGGGAGTCCTCGATCGGCGCGTCACCGGTGTCGGGGACAAGGGGCTCCTCCACACCGGAAGCTGCCTGGAGGTCCTCATTCGGTGCGGCCACGGTGTGACGGCGGTGGTGGTCCTTCTTGCGGTCCCGGGCCCGGCGAAGGCGCTCGGTCAGCTTGCCCATGGCGATATCAAAAGCGGCGAAGCGGTCCGAGGAGGAGGCCTCCGCCCGGATGATCGGGCCCTTGGAGACGACAGTGATCTCCACTCTCTCGGCGGTGTCGGCCTGGCGCGGGTTGCGCTCGTGGGTGACCTCCACCTCGACGCGCTGGACCCGGGGGTCGAACTGCTCAACCTTGACGGCCTTGTCCTCGACGTAGTCGCGCAGGCGAGAGCTGATCTCGGCGTTACGACCGACGACGGTGATATCCATGGTGGAACCTCTTTCTGGGCTCGTGGGCCGGCCCTGACGGGCCGTGTGCGACAAGTACCCGCCACGTCTCACGGCGGGTTCGGGACTGGTGTCATCACCTCCTGGTCACCTCGTGAGGGCCCTCAGGCACCGAGGCGGGGATCCGGTCGACTGTCCTTGTCGGCGTAGGGAGCCGCCTGTGCGTTGTGCCACATAAGGTACACCATGTGGGGCTGTTCACGCCTCCCTTTCGTGCGTGCCACGCCCGGAAGAATCCTCCTGATCGCCGCAGGCGGACAAACCCGAGGTGGAAGAGGGTCGGCTCTCGTTGATGGCGGCTTCAACGGGGGCTCGATGGTGATCGTGGTGGCTCTGCCGGCACCGGAACAATCGGC
>CAJZFF010000112.1 GCA_915069725.1 uncultured Actinomyces sp. | reverse complement strand
CGATACAGGCGGCCGGAGGTAGTCGAGTCGTGTACGCAGCGCCTGGGTTGACACCCCCATCTTCCAGACATGCTCTGCAATGAGATGGGGATTCGTGTCGGTCCAGCTCATGGATCGGATCATGGTCTCAGGCATCAGCAACTCAGCGGCGAAGGCATTGGCAGCATCCTCATCACGCCTGCTCCCACCGTTCAACGCTGAAGGAAAGAGAATGTGACCAAGCTCGTGCGCGATGGTGAAGTTGCTTCGAAACCATCTATCCGTAGCACCAACAACAATTACGTGACGATTTCCGAGTTGAAGCGAGTAACCGGGTTTCTCCAGCGGCAGGACGATCACATCGACCCCGAGGCGTTCTTCGACCCTGCTCGCAAGATCCTGCGAAAATCCTTCCCCTAGAAGTTCCCGCGCTTGAGCGGGTGTCACCCGCTTGTCAGGCACGCTCACGCTAGCCGCGCCTGTCGGTAGAGGAGTGCGATGCTCTCAAGAGTCTCACGGTCTCCCGCCACGTCACACGAGTAGGTCCTCGACGAGTGATCGTAGTCGTGCCGGGCAACGAGGCGAAGTTCATAGGGGTCCGGGTCGCCCGTCACCAACCAGTGCATCGAGACACCGATCCGGTCTGCCACCTCGGCGAGCTCTACCGCCGAGAACGCCCGAGTACCGTTGAGCGACTTGGACAGCGCGGACTCGCCCAGATCGATCGAACGAGCGAGCTCCGCTTGGCTCAGCCCACGCCCCCGAAGCGTTTCCTTCACTCGTGCCCCGATTGTGTCCATGCCTCAAGCGTAGACCGAACTTTCGATAATCGAAAGACTGGATGCAGGAGAGTCCGCTCACCGGCAGGCTTACCGGAACCCACGACGGACGCCGTCAGGTGCTCACTTACTCACTCCAGGCCGAGGTCGGCCAGACCGAGCGCCGCGTAGTAGGGCAGGCCGGCGGCCTCAATGCGCTCGCGCGCGCCGGTGGCCCGGTCGACGATGACGGCGACGGCCCGCACGTCGGCACCCGCCTCGCGCAGGGCCTCGACGGCCTCCAGGGGTGAGCCGCCGGTGGTGGAGGTGTCCTCCAGGACCACCACGCGGCGCCCGGCGACGTCGGGTCCCTCGATGCGACGGCGCATGCCGTGGTCCTTGGCGGCCTTGCGCACGACGAAAGCGTCCAGGTCCAGGCCACGCGAGGCCGCGGCGTGCAGCATGGCGGCGGCCACGGGGTCAGCCCCCATGGTCAGGCCGCCGACGGCGTCGATCTCGTCGGTGCCCAGGCCCGCCTCCTCGAGCATGTCGAGCATGACGTGGCCAATGAGGGGGGCGGCCTCGTGATGGAGGGTGGCACGGCGCATGTCCACGTAGAAGTCGGACTCGAGGCCGGAGGCGAGGGTGACCTTGCCACGGACGACGGACAGCTCGTTGACGAGCTCGGCCAGGCGGGTGATGTGGGAGTCGTTGGTGCTCACGGCTCCGATGGTAGTGGGACTCGGGGGCTGCGCGCCGGGTAGACACCCACTGCGGACAGGAGCCCGCCCTCGCCCGGGCGGTGCGGACGGGGCGGGCTCCTGGCGGCTCAGCGGATGAAGGGGTCAGGACAGGGCGGCCACGGCGGCGTCGTAGTCGGGCTCCTGGCCGACCTCGGGGACCTGCTCGGTGTAGACGACCTTGCCGGACTCGTCGAGGACCACGACAGCGCGCGACAGCAGGCCGGCCAGCGGGCCGTCGGCCAGGGTGACGCCGTAGTCGGCACCGAAGGTGGAGCGGAAGGTCGAGCCGGTGACCACGTTGGTGAGGCCCTCGGCGCCGCAGAAGCGGGCGCCGGCGAAGGGCAGGTCGGCGGAGACGCAGACCACGGTCGTGTTGTCCAGCTCGGAGGCCAGCTTGTTGAACTGGCGCACAGAGGCGGCGCACACCCCGGTGTCCACCGAGGGGAAGATGTTGAGGACCACGCGGCGGCCGGCCAGGGACTGGCTGGTGACCGGGGCGAGGTCGGCGCCCACGAGGTCGAAGGCGGGCGCGACCGAGCCCACAGCGGGCAGCTCGCCGATGGTGCTGACGGGGTCTCCGTGGAAGGTAATGGAAGCCATGGTGCGATCGTTGCAGGTCACGGCGCCCCTGGCCAGCGGGAGCGCTCAGCCCTGGGCGATTCCGCGGTGGGATCGGGCCGCAAGCCGGTGCGCGCGCCCGGATCTGTCACGATTGGCGACTTTCAGGAGGTAGCTCCCGCCTACCTTGCCGTATCTGCGCTGGTCAGCGCCTTGGGAAGGTCGGCAGCAACGGTGATTGCCCCCGAATAGTCGTCATCTGTGACACTTTGCGCCACCGGCGAGCCTTGACGGCCTCAGTCGTGCCCCTGGCCGGAGCGTTCCGGCCCGACCATCCGGCGCACGAACCAGCGGGGCGCCAGCCGCAGCACGGCGTTGGCGCTGCGGTAGCGCAGGCTCGGGGTGCAGATGACCTGGCCGCGCCGCACCGCCGCCAGGCCGTCGATGGCCACTCGCTCGGCGTCCAGCCACAGCGGCGCCTTCCACTGGGTCTCGTCGATGCCGGCCGCGGCGTGGAAACCGGTGTGCACCAGCCCCGGGCACAGCGCCGTGGCACTCACCCCGGTGCCGGCGAGCTCGGCGGCCAGCCCCTCGGTGAAGCGCAGCACCCAGGCCTTGTGGGCGGCATAGGTGCCCATGGCGGTGTGCGCGGTCATGGAGGAGACGTTGAGAATGGCGCCGCGGCCGCGCTCCACCATGGCGTCGGCCGCCGCGTGGGAGGCCACCATGACCGCCCGGACCATGACGTCGAGGGCATCCTCCTCGCGGGCCAGGTCTCCCCCGACGAAGCGCTGCCCCAGCCCGAAGCCGGCGTTATTGACCAGGAGCCCGATGGGCTTGCTCGTCTCCCGCAGGCGCTCGGCGACGAGCTCGAGCTCGTCGCGCTTGGACAGATCGGCCTGCAGGGTCTCCACCTGGACACCTGCGAACTGGCGCATCTCCTCGGCCACCTGCCGCAGTCGCTCGGGGGTGCGCGCCACGAGGACGAGGTCATGACGGGCCTGGGCGAGCTGCCAGGCGATCTCCAGGCCGAGGCCGCTCGTGGCCCCGGTGACAAGTGCTGTTCCCATGGCCGCAGACTACGAGCGATTGGTGAGTGCTTGATGGGAGTCGGGCACCGGCTACTCTGCTGCCATGCGCCTGGCCACCTGGAACGTCAACTCCATCCGCACCCGCGTCGACCGCGTCCTGGCCTTCCTGGAGCGCGAGGACATCGACGCCCTGGCGATGCAGGAGATCAAGTGCCGCCCCGACCAGTTCCCGGTCGAACCCTTCGAAGCCGCGGGCTACGAGCTGGCCATCCACGGGCTCAACCAGTGGAACGGGGTGGCGATCGCCTCGCGCGTGGGCCTCGACGACGTCGCCACTTCCTTCCCGGGCCAGCCCGCCTGGGTGGCCAAGCCCGAGGCTGAGCCGGTCGTCGAGGCCCGGGCGCTGGGGGCGACGGTGGGTGCGGCCTCGGATGCGGCGCCGGTGCGCCTGTGGAGCCTGTACGTGCCCAACGGTCGCGAGCTCACCCACCCGCACTACACGTACAAGCTCGACTGGCTGCGGGTGCTGCGCGACGACGTCGCCGCCTGGCTAGAGGAAGAGCCCGACCTGCCGCTGGCGCTGGTGGGCGACTGGAACGTGGCGCCTCGCGACGAGGACGTGTGGGACATAAGCGTCTTCGAGGGCGCCACCCACGTCTCGGAGCCGGAGCGCGAGGCCTTTGCGGCCTTCGCCGAGGCGGGCATGCGTGAGGTCACGCGCGAGCGGGTCACCAACTACACGTACTGGGACTACCAAAAGCTGCGTTTCCCGAGGAACGAGGGCATGCGCATCGACTTCGTCTACGCCTCACCGGCTCTGGCGGGCCGCGTCACCGGCGCCGCCATCGACCGCGACGAGCGCAAGGGCAAGGGCGCCTCCGACCACGTCCCCGTCATCGTCGCGGTCGACTGAGGCCGAGGAGCACGAGCGGAAGAAGGGACAGAGAGCCGGTGCGTGGCCAGCACACTGCCGCAGGACGACCGATACTCAGGCTGATAGGACTCAATCAATAAATTAGCCAGAATAGTTCGCGAATAATTGTGTGGAAATGAAGTCTTGCACCCCTTAGAACATAGATATACCGGACACATTATGTCCGCATGAAGTATTCGACACAGTCCGTCAGTCGCCACACAGCCCCCACCTTCTCCTCCTTCGCGGCACTCACCCTGGCGGCCCGCTGGGGCGGCGCACTGCCTCCGCCCCGTCAACACCGTCGACGAGCTTCACCGACAACAGACCACCCTCGGGACCAACGTCGATCACCGAGGCACCAGCAAACACTCAAGGACGCGACCTGACACTTCCGCGACCTGGAGAACGCCTCTCTCCCCATCAAGCATGGCTAGCAGCAGACCTGAGCGGAAAGGAGACTGAGCGCCTTGCGCGAGGAGTCGTCTCGAGGCGTGTACACCTCGAGACGGTGATCAGGGCTGTCCGGTTGAAGCCAGATCTGGTAATCAACATTCACGCGGCCGACATCCGGGTGGCTCAGATCCATCGGGCCGGTGGTGCAGTCGGCGACTCCGCCGGTGGACCACAGCCCGGCGAAGACCTGGCTGTGCATGACGAGCTCTCCGATGAGCCCGGCCAACTGCGCGTCCGTGGGATGCGCGCCGGCGGTCAGACGCAGGTAGCCCACGTGGATACGCGCCAGGTAGTCCCAGTTGCGGTACAGGCTGCGGTGCACGGGGTCCAGGAAGAACATCCGCGGAATGGATGGCCTGGTGTCAGGATCGCGCGGCGAGTCTTCATCCAGGTGCGGAGCCAGCAGAGCATGCCCGGTCCGATTCCAGGCCAGCACATCTCCTCGGCGCCCCAGCAGGATCGCCGGGACACTCTCGCCCAACGCATGCAGCAACGCGAGCACATGGGAGCCGGGCTCCTCCTCATCCGGCGTCTCCAGCCGGGACAGGACGGGACCGCGGGCGAGGTTGTGCAGGTGCGCCGTCTCGGTATCGTCGAGATGAAGGACCCGAGCCAGGGCATCAAGCACCTGGGCGGAGACGCGGCCCGCCTGCCCTTGCTCGAGCCGGGTGTAGTAGCCCGCACTCAGCCCGGCCAGCTGGGCCAGCTCCTCACGCCGCAGCCCCGGGACGCGTCGAGGAGTTCCGTACGAGCTCAGACCGAGGGCCTGAGGGGTCACCCTGTCTCGGCGAGTCCTCAGGAACGCTCCCAGCGTCTCGCCGGAGACCCCCGCCGCGGCCACCACTGTCTCCACGCTGCCTCCCCGTCATCACCGCTTGCAGGTACTCCTTGGCCGATGTCCTTCTCAGGGTAGGCACCCATCATCTATCGCGCCTATCCCTGCCGGGTGTACCCGCCCCAGGGAACTGGCTGCGTGGATTGGGAGCTCCGAGCATGATGAACATGGATACGCAGGCTCACTCTCCCGCAGCATGCAGCTCCTTCGACGACGTCGACCATGTCCCACGACGCGCCTGGCTCGGTCTGCTCGTGGTGCTCGGCCCGGTGCTGCTGGTCTCCATGGACGGTTCGGTGCTGTTCCTGGCGATGCCCACCATCACCCGGTCCCTGGGGCCCAGCGCCGATCAGGCGCTGTGGATCCTTGACATCTACGGTTTCGCCGTCAGCTCGCTGCTCATCACCTTCGGCAACCTCGGTGACCGCTATGGGCGCCTGAGGTTCCTGATCGGCGGGGTCCTCGTGTTCGGTGCCGGCTCGGCCCTGGCCGCCCTGTCCGCGTCCCCGGGCTGGCTGATCGCCTCGCGCGCGCTCATGGGATTGGGCGGGTCGACTCTTCTGCCGTCCGGGCTCGCCGTCCTCAGCGAGCTGTTCGAGAACCCCCGCCTACGTTCCCGGGCGATCGGGATCTTCGCGGCCACCTTTGCCGCGGGCTTCGCCATCGGCCCTGTCATCGGGGGACTGCTGCTGAGCCGCTTCTTCTGGGGCTCGGTGTTTCTCATCAACCTGCCCGTCGTCGCGATCTTTCTGCTCACTGCGCCATTCGTGCTGCGCGAGGTGAGAGCCACCCGTCCCGGCACTGTCGACCTCCCCAGCATCGGACTGTCCGCCTCGGGCATGTTCCTGGCCGTCTACGCCGTCAAGCGGGCGGCGGCCTACGGCCCGTCCCCTCTGGTCGCTGCATCGGCAGCTGCGGGGGCCGGCTTGCTGACCTGGTTCCTCATGAGACAGCGCCGACTGGA
>CAJZFF010000111.1 GCA_915069725.1 uncultured Actinomyces sp. | reverse complement strand
GGCCTGGTGCTTGTGGCCCGCTACGACGAGAGTGCCTCCGCAGAGGCCTACCGCTGAGGCTGCGCGTCCTCACCGGCCCCGCGGCCCGTCTACGATGGCGGCCGGGCCGGTTCTCGTTGCCGGCCCCGCACAGCAAGGAGAACACGTGACGACGACCCAGCCCTACCTCTCACGGCAGGTCACCCTCACCGTCCAGGGGCAGAGGCTCGGGGGACTGGCCTACGTCCCGCGCACGGCGTCGTCGACCCCCGCGCCCCTGGTCATCTGCTGCCATGGCATGGAGGGCTCCCACACCCGCGTCGCCCCCATGGCCCGGCGCTTCGCCGCAGCCGGGGCCGTGGCCATCTGCTTCGACTTCCGCGGGGGCGGCGGCAGCGCCAGCCAGGGCGAGACCACCGCGATGTCGGCCCTCACCGAGCTGGCCGACCTCGAAGCCGTCCTCACTGCCGCCTGCGCCTGGCCGGAGGTCGACGCCTCCCGGGTCGCCCTGTTCGGGCTGAGCCTGGGTGGGGCGGTCGCAGCGCTCGCGGCCGCCCGTCACCCGCAGCGGATCACTGCCCTGGCCCTGTGGTACCCGGCTCTGCGGCTGGGGGAGAACCTGCGCACCGCCTTCCGCACGCTGGCGGCCGTGCCCGAGGAGTTCGACTGGGCGGGCACCCGCCTGGGGCGCGCCTACGCCGTCGACGGCTGGAACCTGGAGGTCGGGGCCGAGCTGGCCACCTACCGCCGCCCCGTTCTCATCGTTCACGGGGACCAGGACCGCGCCGTGCCCATCGAGGTCTCCCGAGCCGCCGCGAGCGCCACCCCCGACGCAGAGCTCGTCACCATCCCCGGCGCCGCCCACGGCTTCGGCGACGCCAACTGGGAGGAGGCCATGCGCCGCACGATCGGCTTCCTGGCCTGGAACGGGGTCCTCGAGGAGGACTGAGAGGACTGAGCCGCGCGGCGGACAGCGGGAACGGGCGGCGCAGTCCGTTTTTCTGACAGGGGTGGTTCCTTGAGCCGCAGGCGTCGCAGAATTGACCGCGTGAGCGCACACGAGACAGCAGACCTGACCAGTGTCAGCAAGACGATGCTGTTGACCCTCCACGCCAGGGCTGAGCACACGCTCTCCGAGCGGCCGCGCTTCACCGACCCCGCCGCCGTCGAGCTCGTCTCCCGGCTCGACTACGACTTCACCATGGCCAAGCAGGACCGGCTCATGGCCGACGGCGTCGTGCTGCGCACCCTCACACTCGATCCGCTCGTGGCCGGGTACCTGGACACCCACCCCGGCTGCACGGTGGTCAACATCGCCTGTGGGCTCGACACCCGCTTCCAGCGCCTCGACGATGGGCGCGTCACCTGGTACGACCTCGACCTGCCCGACGTCATCGCGCTGCGACGCCGGCTGCTCGAGGACGGCGAGCGTCACCGCACCATTGCCGCCTCCGCCCTCGACCCCTCCTGGCCCGACCAGCTGGAGGACGTGAGCCGCGACGTGCTCGTCATCATCGAGGGACTGAGCATGTACCTCGAGCAGGAGGAGGTGCGCACGCTGCTGGACATCATCGCTGCGCGCCTGCCCGGTGCGACCGTCCTCATCGAGGTCATGCCCCGCCTGTTCCAGAAGTACGGCCGGGAGCGCTCAGTGGAGGACGCAGGTGCGCGCTACACCTACGGATGCTCCAGCGCCGCCGAGTTCCGCCGCACGGTGGCCCCCGGCTACACGCTGCTCCACGACGTCCCCTTCACCCGCACCATCGCGCGCTATCACCCCCTGCTCGCGCCCCTGACGCGGCTGCCGCTGGTGGGCAGACTCTCCGAGCGCATCGTGGTACTGCGGGCGCCGGCCTGAGCGCCGGATGGACGCTGGTCCGGTACCGAGCCGGGCGTTGGGTAAGGACCTCTGGTGCCGGCCTGGCACTGCTCGACACTGTCCCGGTGCTGGCCTGGCACTGTTCGGCACTGTTCGGCACTGGACCGACATGAGGCCTGGGCGGCCGATCTCAACGGGGACTTTCTGCGCGTGGGGGTGCGTTCTCTCCCGGTCGGGGACACCCTGCGCGTTGGGGGACAGGATTCCGGTCCCCGACGGCGTCGAATGCCCCCGGCCGGACGGGAACGTCCCCGGGCGCGTGGAATGTCCCCGACCGCGATGAAACTCCCCGGCTGTCGCCGTGCGTGTCCAAGCTGAGAGGCCGACGCCGTGTCCCACCGTGCTGCTCTATTCCGAGCCACGGCCGTGCCATTGAGACAGAGCCGCAGTGATCTCCTCGAGTGAGAGCTTCCCAGCGGCGACGTCCATCACCAGCCGGTAGGCGTCGTCGTCGGGGGCCTCGACCCAGTGACCGTTGATGTCCAGGAAGACCAGCGTGGCCAACCACCCCAGGCGCTTGTTGCCATCCACCAGTGGATGATTACGGACCAGGGAATCGAGCAGAGCCGCCGCCTTCTCATCGATTGTGGCGTAAGCGTCGCGCCCCCAGAGCATGGTCGCAGGTCGGTGCAGCGCCGAGTCGAGCAGGCCGAGATCCCGGACCGGTCCCACAGCGAGGTCCTCAATGAGGGACAGTGCGTCCTCGAGCGTCAGGTACTCGACCATCTCTACCCGATCAGCGTCCGAGGCGTTCCAGGACTTCGGCGTACCGGTTGCGGATGCGGGCGGAGGCGTCTGCCACTTGCTGCTCATGTCCGCGGCGCGCGGCCACCTCGTGGATTGCCCGGATCGTTGCCTCTTGGCGGCTGACCCCGTCCTCCTGTGCAAGGAGCGCAAGCAGACGCTCATCCTCTTTGCTCAAGCGCAATGTCATCGCCATGCCTCCACAGTAGCAGGTGGTACCAGACTGGTATCAGATGGGGCGTTGGGTCAGGGCCTGGCTGGTGCTGACCTGGCACTGTTCGGCACTGGACTGACATGAGGGCTGGGCGGCCGATCTCGACGGGGACATCCTGCGTGTGGGGGTGCATTCCTTCCCGGTCGGGGACACCCTGCGCGTTGGGGGACAGGATTCCGGTCTCCGACGGCGCCGGATGTCCAGGCCCGGAGGGCCGCGTACCCGGCTGGTACCGATGGGGTGAGCCGGCACTACTATTCCCTTGGACGTGCCCGCAGCGCTGCGGGCACGGGCGATGAGGAGGAATCATGGGTGAGCCGATGACGGCGTCGGATATGGATGCTCAGACGGCCGAGGAGCAGGAGCGCGGCTACTGGCTCTACGTCCCGGGTGAGGGCGCCGGGAAGTGGGAGGAGTTTCGAACGGCCGGGATCATGGCGCTCAACTGGGACCGGATCGGCGACCCCACCAGCTACCCGAATGACGAGGCGGTCATCGAGGCGCTGGAGGCCGGATACGGGGACTGGGGAGGCAGACCGACAGGCGCGGCGGGCATGATCCGGGACTTCACCCGCACGATGCGTCCCGGCGACGTCGTTTACGCCCGGCGCGGTCCGACCGAGATCATCGGGCGCGGCATCGTCCGCTCGCAGTTCCGTTACGACGAAGCCCGGCCCGCCTACCGCTGCGTACGCGATATCGAGTGGACGAATGTCGGTTCCTGGCCGCTCGACCGGCGTGTGGGCGCAGTGAGCCTGCAACGCGTCACGCAGAACACGAGCTACAACCCGGCCCAGCTCGAGTCGCTGTTCCGGGACCGGAACGACCCTGCCTCGTCCACGACCCCCGACCCTGCTGCGAGTCCCCAGGATGCTGATGGGCCCGACCTCGCCGACATCTACACGCGGGAGAGCTTCCTGGCGGAGGTGTTCGTCGGCCCCGAGGACCTGGAGCAGATGCTCGGGCTACTGCGCCGCAAGAAGAACCTCATCCTCCAGGGCGCTCCGGGCACGGGGAAGACCTTCGCGGCCAAGCGCCTGGCATACGCTCTCATGGGCCAGACGGATGACTCGCGGGTGGAGGTGGTGCAGTTCCACCAGTCGACCGCCTATGAGGATGTCGTCGTCGGGCTGCGCCCCACGGCCGAGGGCGGGTTCGCGGCCGCCGAGGGCGTCTTCGCCAGGTTCTGCCGGCGTGCTGCCGCCGACCCGGGACGGGACTACGTGTTCATCATCGACGAGATCAACCGGGCCAACATCTCCAAGGCCTTCGGCGAGCTGCTCATGCTCATCGAGGCCGAGCACCGTGGGGAGGCGCTGCGCCTGCCCGTGTCCGGGGAGCTGCTGTCCGTCCCCAAACGGCTCCACATCATCGGCATGATGAACACCGCCGACCGGGGCCTGGCCCTCATCGACTACGCGCTACGGCGCCGCTTCGCCTTCTTCGAGATGAGGCCGGCCCTCGACCACCCCGGGTTCCTCAGGCACGTTGAGGCCGTGGGCAGCGCGAGGCTGGAGGCGCTGGTCGACGTCGTACGCCGCCTCAACCAGCGGATCGCCGAGGACGAGGCCCTCGGCCCCGGGTTCCAGATCGGCCACTCCTACCTGTGCCTGCCTGCGGCCGGCCCCGAGAACCCCGGGGGCGTGGATGCGGATGTGGCCTCGGTGGCGCGCTACGAGCTGGAGCCACTGGTGCGTGAGTACTGGTTCGACAATCCCGGAGCGATGGATGAGAGCATTCACGAGTTGGAGAGCGTCCTGGTATGACGGCCGCCCTGCCCGGCTGGGCGCGGGACGGGGCTCCCGGCCGACCTCACCAGCGTGGTCCCAGTACCGTCCTGCTCAGGAACGTCTACTACATGCTCGCCTACGCCTTCAAGGCCCTGGAGACCGGCGAGCACCGGCGCCTGGCGGCCGAGGACTTCGAGCACGTCCACGACATGCTCGCCGCGATCCTGGCCGGTGGGCTGGACAACCAGCGCCGACGCGGTTTCGAGCGGGACTATCAGCCCTTCAGCGAGGACCTGACGGTGGTGCGGGGACGCATCGACCCGGCCGCCACGATGCGCCTGAGGGCGCGCCGCAGGAGCCTGGTGCGCTGCGGATACGACGAGCGCACCGAGAACACCCTCATGAACCGGCTCCTCAAGACCGCCGCCCTGCGCCTGATCCTGCACGGCGACGTAGCCCCGGCCCGCCGGAAGCGTCTGAAGTCCACGCTGCTCGTCATGGGTGACGTCGAGGTGATGAGCGCTGGGGACCTGCGCCAGCTGCACTGGGATAGCCTGCGCTTCCACCGCGGTAACCGCTCCTACCGGCTGCTCATGGGCGTGTGCCGACTCGTCCTGAACGAGCGGCTGCTCAGCGGCGCAGACGGCGCAGTCAGCCTCGCCGACTTCCTCGACCCCCAGGAGCTGAGCGCCCTGTACGAGCGCTTCGTCCTGGCCTACTTCCGCCGCCACCACCCCCACTTGCGCCCCGGCGCTCCCTGGGTGAGCGGCGGCATCGAGGACGCCCCGGTCTTCCTCCCGGGGCTGCACACCGATATTGTCCTGACCGGGCCGGAGCGGACTCTCATCATCGACACCAAGTGCTACGGGCGCATTCTCGGCTCCCGCTACGACAGGTCGATCCTGTCCCCGGCCAACCGCAACCAGATCTACAGCTACGTCATGCACGAGGCCAGCGACCCCCGGCAGGACGGGCGCGAGGTCGCCGGCATGCTGCTCTATGCTCAGACCGCCGTCGATCCGCCGATCCGCGAGACCTGGATCGAGACCGGGCACCGCTTCCACGTGCGCACCCTCGACCTGGACCGGGACTTCACCGAGATCGCCGCACAGCTCGACGACGTCGCCGCCCTGCTCGCGCCAACCTGACCACTCGCGAGTCGCGAGCGCGCCGTTCCGCACCGTCCACATCGCATCCTTCCCTCGGCCGGGGACATCCTGCGCGTGGGGGTGCACTTTCTCCCGGCGGGGGACATGTCACGCGTAGGGGGACAGCAATCCGGTCCCCGACGGCGTCGAACGTCCCCGGCCGCACAGAAATGTCCCCGGCCGCGTGAAATGCCCCCGGCCGTCACCGCGTGTTGGCGACCGAAAGGCACGGGACGGGTATCGACGACGCCGGTGTCCACAAGGGCGACTGTCTTGCCGCGGAACCCCCGTGTTGTGGAGTCCGAGAAGGGCTGCTGGCGCCCGTTGGCATGATGGGTGATGCCTCCCATGGCATCTTCTCCCGGAACAGTCATGTTCTTGTCCGGGAGGAAGGAGCCGGGAGGAGGTGAGGGCCGTGTCCAAGCCGACAGGACGACGCGCAGAAGTCCGCAAGGGCAAGGTAACGGCCCGGAAGGTGAGCGAAGTCTTGACCGCTGTCGCTCGCCTGATCCGGGCCGTCGGTGTCCTTGTGGATGCCCTCAGCAGGTGGATCGGCTAGGCCGTTCCCTTGCGAGGGGAGTCAACCGGTAGCAGCCGGCTGGCTCCC
>CAJZFF010000110.1 GCA_915069725.1 uncultured Actinomyces sp. | reverse complement strand
CGTCGCGGGCGAAGGCGGTGCGGGCCGCTGCCAGGATGGCCTCGCGCGCATCCGGACTGCCCGCCGGCCGCCGCCCCCGCGGGCTCATCGCTCACTCGTCTCGCTCATGGTCAGAGCATGCCCGCAAGCCACCCCGTTGGGAAGCAGCCGCGCTACGCTTCTACGACGCTGAAGAATCTGCATCGCACAGCTAGGGTACAGCGCGCATGGGCACCTACAGGACGACGAGCGCCCCCTCACCGACGACATCGAACACCTCAGCCAGGAAGCAGAACGAGGAGAGTATCCCGACATTCCTGGTGACCTCATCACCATCACGCCAGTCGTTGCAGAGCGCACACAATACGCGCACACGCCTCGGCATCGGAGTCAGCTCGATGGTGGATCAAACGATACGTTGGATCACACTTCCTCAAAACGGTAGGCAACTTATAGTTCTCAAGACCTGGAACGATTTTCTTTGAGGTTTGATACGAGCAATAGAAGCGACCTGGCAGAGTGTGAGTCCCATAATACTCATCGAGTGCACGCCAGACTCTAGAATCAAACGAAGAGTTGTGTGCCCACACTGGAACATCTCCAACAAACCGAGAAACGATAGCAGATACATCCGGCCAAGTCGGAGCACACAGAACTTCTTTTGCACCAATTCCATGAAGATGGGTGAATTCAAAATGATCACAACCACTAGGAGGTTTAAGGTAAGTACTGTAACTATCGACCACCTCACCTTCTCTTACCAACACCATGGCGATTTGACAGGCCGACACAGCACTTCGATTAGCCGTCTCAAAATCGACCGCAACAAACGAACTCGCTTTAAGGTCCTTAGTTTTGGGGACCAGCAGAGACGCCCCAGTTCGACCACCCACAGGCTGGCAACCCGGAGAGTCAAGGCAGTCAGCTTTCTCTGAATAAACTCTCGAACGCCCCGTTGAAATATTAGAATCGGATGTTCTCGCGGCCTTACTCGCTTTAGCCACCCCCACTAATCTCTTCCACTCCTCATGATACTCCGACGAGTCCCTACCTTCAGACTTGGCCACCAACTCTTGAGCCTTCGCCAATCGTTTCTGTAGATTTATGCGATAGTCTGCACGTGGAGCCGGAAGGCCGAGAGAAAGCCAGTTTTGAACAGTCAGTATTTCGTCTTCATAGGCCTTCATCCTATGTTGAATTATCGCCACTTGGATAACATAGTACTCCATTACATTACTAGGATTCCGTGCCGCAACATCAACCATTGCATTCATGCAACCAACAGCAAGCGACAGGGCCCGCCCCCAGTCACCCTCTTGCTTCGAGCGCGATATTTCCGGCACCCAATCACAAATGTTGCGATCTCGATAACGAGGCATATTCCACTCCTGATCCAAGCCGCCCGCTTGGTTTACTCTACACTGAGGATTAACCCACTCTTGAACGGAAACAACTGATTGACCTTGAGGTCGACCCTGAGGTTTCAAATAGAGGCGCTTAAGAAGCTTAAATATACCCACCGTTCAACACTCCCCGAACGACGCACTGGACCCCCTCGTTGGGGTCGTACAAGATACGAGCATAACGCACCCCAAGAACACTCACCCCAAAAGAACTAGATCGACACAGAAATGCAACAGTTCTCGTTGGAAACAGGCATCGCAAGTATGCAGCTATCCCCATCCCCGCAACTCAACCCAAATCACATTTTAATCATCTGATTCGACTATAGTATTCAGGCAATACTCAAGCAAGATATTCCTGAGCGCCCTCAGTCCCATGCCTCGGATTCCCAGTCACGTAGCTCTGCAAAGTAGGAACTGTCGGGAGGGTTCATCTCCACCGCGTTGCTCATCTCGGCGAACCGTTCATCGCGACGACCCCGGACGAGCAGCTCACGGACAACGGCATCCACACTGATTCCACGTTCGTCGGCCAGTCTGCTCAGTTCATTCTTGACTTCGGCATCCACCTGGATACTCACCATCACCACGGTTTCACTCCCACAGGCCGCTGGCGTGGGCGAGGACGGCCAGGGCGACGGGGCCGGCTGAGGCGGTGCGCATGACGTGCGTGCCCAGCCGCACCGTCGTCGCCCCGGCGGCCTCCAGGGCCGCCGTCTCCTCGGGGCTGATACCGCCCTCGGGCCCCACGATGACGGCCAGCGCCCGCGGCGTCTCTCCGGGCGCGGGCAGGCGCACTGACTCCATCGCGGTGCTGATCGGGGTGCTGGCCTCCTCGTGCAGGACCAGCACCACTCCCCCGCCGCGAACCGTCTGCCCCACCCAGTCGGCCAGACTGCGGGTGTCCCGCACCTCCTCAACCTCGGGCACGCGGGCCCGCCGGGCCTGCTTGGCGGCCTGGAGGGCGGTGGCCTGCCAGCGCTGGCGTCCCTTGGCCTGCTTGGCGCCCTGCCACACGGACACGCAGCGCTCGGACTGCCAGGGCAGCACCAGCCCCACACCGACCTCGGTGGCGGTCTCCACGGCCTGCTCGTCGCGCCCGCCCTTGGCCAGAGCCTGAACAAGGGTCAGCCGCAGTGGCGGCGTCGGTTCCTCGATCCGATCCAGGACCCGCACGACCAGACGGTCCTTGGCGCCGCCGACGCCGGCCCCGGTCACCTCGCACACCAGGCGCAGACCAGCGCCGTCAACGAGGTCAACCCGCTCCTGGGCACGCAGGCGCTTGACGGTTACGGCGTGGCGGGCCTCAGGTCCGGTGAGCATGAGGACGGTTCCGGTCCCCGCCGAAGCGACGGCGTCGGCAGGCTCGATGGTCTCGGGCGTGAAGAGGAAGACGGGTGCGGTCACGGCTCCAGCCTACGGGCCGTATCCAACAGGTGTCCGCCGGCGGTGCTAGCGTCAGTGACCATGACCGAGTCTTCAGCAGCCGCCCAGTCCCCTCAGTCGTCTCCGTCCCCCTCGTACACCACCGCCGTCACGGTGGAGGACTTCCGCCGCAACCTGGATGCCGTCCGCGCTCGCATCGACGCTGCCGCGAAGCGCGCCGGCCGCGACGCCACCGAGATCCGTCTGCTGCCGGTGTCCAAGACCGTCCCCGAGGAGCGCCTGCGCACCGCCTTCGCCGCGGGCATCACCCAGATGGGTGAGAACAAGGTCCAGGAGGCCCAGCGCAAGAGCGAGAACCTGGCGGACCTGGGCATCTCCTGGTCAATCATCGGCCACCTGCAGACGAACAAGGCCAAGAACGTGGCCGCCTTCGCCGACGAGTTCCAGGCCCTGGACTCCCTGCGCCTGGCCGGGGCCCTCGACCGGCGCCTCCAGGCAGCCGGGCGGGGCCTGGACGTCTACGTGCAGGTCAACTCCTCGGGCGAGCCCAGCAAGTTCGGGCTGGAGCCCGACGACGTCGCCGACTTCCTCGCGGCGCTGCCGGCCTACTCCTCGCTGCGGGTGCGCGGGCTCATGACCCTGGCCGCCAACACCAGTGACGAGGCACGGGTGCGCGAGTGCTTCAGCATCATGCGCCGGCTGCGCGACGCCGCCCTCGAAGCGGGCACCGTCGGCGACGGGCTGCTGTCGATGGGGATGAGTGGGGACTTCGAGGCCGCCATCGAGGGCGGCTCCACCTGCGTGCGGGTGGGCCAGGCGATCTTCGGGGCCCGGGCCACCCCCGACTCCTACTACTGGCCCGAGTCATCTGAAGCCAACCAGTCTCAGACCGACCAGCCGCCGACCAACAGCTGAACGCCGCCACGGACCGCGGCCCCAGGCGCGCAGTGACGCTCAGCGCCCGGAGAAGCGCTCCTTGAGCTTGCCCATGACGCTGGAGTCACGCACGGGCTCGACGTCGTCCTCCCCGCGCAGGCGGGCCAGTTCGGTCAGCAGCTCGCGCTGACGGTCGTCCAGGCGCGTGGGGGTCTCCACGACGATGGACACGTGCAGGTCCCCGCGGCCCTTGCGGCGCAGGCGCCCCACGCCCAGGCCGTCGAGGACGACCTCGTCGCCGGGCTGGCTGCCGGCCTTGACGGTGACGTTCTGCTCGCCGTCAAGGGTCTGCAGCGGGAAGACGGCCCCCAGGGCGGCCGCGGTCATGGGCACGCGCAGCTCGGTGTAGAGGTCGTCGCCGTCGCGCTCGAGGAACTCGTGCGGCTTCTCGTGGATCTCCAGGTAGAGGTCACCATTGGGGCCGCCGGCCGGGCCGGCCTCGCCGCGCCCCGACATGCGGATGCGGGTCCCGGTGGACACCCCGGCGGGGATGGAGACCTCCAGGTCCTGGCGCACACGGGTGCGGCCCTCACCCGAGCAGTCCTTGCAGGGGGTGACGATGACGGTGCCGTAGCCCTGGCAGCCCGGGCAGGGCGAGGAGGTCATCACCTGTCCCAGCAGAGTGCGGGTCATGCGCTGGACGTTGCCGACCCCGTTGCACTGGGAGCAGGTGACCGGCTCGGTGCCCGGTGCGCAGCAGGAGCCGTCGCAGGCGGTGCAGGTGACGTAGGTGTCGATGGGGACCGACCGGGTCGCCCCGAAGGCGACGTCGGAGAGCTCCACGTCCACGGCCACGAGGGCGTCCTGGCCGCGTCGGGCCCGGGAGGCCGGTCCGCGGCTGGCCGCTCCCCCGCCGAAGAAGGACTGGAAGATGCCGCCCAGGTCGCCGAAGTCGGCTCCGGCGAAGCCGCCGCCGAATCCGCCGCCGCCTCGCACGGCGTCCTCCCCGCCCAGGTCGTACATCTGGCGCTTGTCGGCGTCGGAGAGGACCTCGTAGGCGGTGGAGACCTCCTTGAACTCCTCCTCGTGGCCGGGGCCGGCGACGTCGGGGTGCAGCTGGCGGGCCTTCTTGCGGTAGGCCTTCTTGATCTCCTCGGGGCTGGCGTCGCGGCTGACGCCGAGGACCTCGTAGTAGTTGCTCACTGCGTTCTTCCTTTACGGCTACGACTTCTGCGGTGGTGGTCTGATGGCGTGCCCGGCCGGCCGCTTGGGGGCGGGTCGGGCAGGCCGGTTCTCACGTCTCCGGTGGGGACAGGAACCGGGACAGGTAGCGGGCCACGGCCCGGACGGCGGTCATGGTGGCCGGGTAGTCCATGCGGGTGGGGCCGATGACCCCGAGGTGGGCGACGGCCTCACCGGTTCCCGGCCCGTAGGTGGTGGTGACGACGGAGGCCTCAGCCAGGGCGTCGTCGTTGTTCTCCGATCCGATGCTCACGCGCATTCGGTTCTCGCCAGTCGCGGCGCCGTTATCGGCGGTGAACAGGCGAAGCAGCACCACCTGCTCCTCGACGGCGTCCAGGAGGGGACCCAGGGAGGAGAAGTCGGGGGTGGCGCGTGCCAGGTTCGCGGTCCCGGCGACGACGAGCCGTTCTTCGGCGTCGGGGCGCAGGGCGGCGATGAGCTCGTCGGAGACGGCCTCGAGCAGGAAGCGCTCGTCGGCGGGCGCCTGCTCGGCCAGGGCGGCCAGGATCGGGGCGACGTCGGCTGCGCGGCGGCCCGCGAGGGCACCGTTGAGCCGGGTGCGCAGGCGCTCCAGGACGAGGGGGTCGACGACGTCGGCGATGTCGAAGCCCCCGTCATGGCGGGAGCTCAGGGAGCCTCTGGACCTGAGGGTCACAGTGCGCTGGTCGACACGCCCGGTGTCGGTGATGATGACCAGCAGGACGCGCTCGGGCCCCAGGGCCACGAGCTCGAGGTGCTGGAGGGCCGCATACCTCAGGCTCGGGTACTCGACGACGGCGAGCTGGCCGGTGAGCTGGGCCAGGGCCCGCACGGTGCGGGCCACGACCTGCTCCAGGTCGACCGCTCCGGACAGGAGCGCAGTGATGGCGGCGCGCTCGGGTGCCGAGAGGGGCTTGATGCGCGCGACTTCGTCGACGAAGAGCCGGTAGCCCTTCTGGGTGGGCACGCGCCCGGCCGAGGTGTGCGGCTGGTGGATGTAGCCCTCGTCCTCCAGGGCCGCCATGTCGTTGCGGATGGTGGCTGGGGAGACGCCCAGGCGGTAGCGCTCCACGAGGGCCTTGGACCCCACGGGTTCGCGCGTGCGCACGTAGTCGGTGACGATGGCGGACAGGACCTTGAGACGTCGGTCGTTGGCCACGGGTCCTCCTCCCCTCATCAGTGCCGAGACGCGATCAGTGCTGGCGTCAGGCGACAGGCCGCCCGCACACCGGTGGGGTGCGGCCAGCGATTAGCACTCACCCCATGCGAGTGCCATCCTACGCTGTGCTCCGGCGGGTCCACCGCCGGCGGACCGTGAGTTTCCCCTACCGTGCCGAGGGTGAACACGCCCGCCCCGTACCGTTCCCCCGTTCCCGGCTCAACCGCTGCCCGCCGCGCCGCACTGAGGGCCCGCGTCGGGGCCGAACAGAAGCAGCAGGCTCAAGGGG
>CAJZFF010000109.1 GCA_915069725.1 uncultured Actinomyces sp. | reverse complement strand
GCTCCGTCTTCGGCGGGCTGGTCCTGTGGAACGCGGGCCACGACGACGCCTCCTCCTACGCCGAGCCGGTCGCCTGCGAGATGGACCTGGCGATGGTCGTCGTCGTACTCTCGCAGCGTTACAAACCCATCAGCTCGACCCTGGCCATGCGGGCCACCATGTCGTCCTCCCCTCTCTTCCCCGCCTGGGTCGAGGCCAGCGGAAGGGACCTTCAGGTGGCGCTGGAAGCGGTCCGGGCGGGCGACCTGGCACGGCTCGGGGAGATCGTCGAGGGCAACGCCCTGGGCATGCACGCCACGATGATCGCGGCCCGCCCGGGCATCATCTACTGGCTGCCGCAGACCGTGGCGGCACTGCACGCGATCCGCGCCATGCGCGAGGAGGGGCTGCCCGTCTGGGCAACGATCGATGCCGGACCCAACGTCAAGGTCCTCACCGAGGGCACCCGCGCCGAGGAGGTCGCCGCCGCGCTGCGGGACCGTCTGACCGGCACCACCGTCTCGGTGAGGCGTCCCGGCGGCGGGGTGCGTATCGAGGAGGGCCCATGCCTCTGACTTCTCACGGCGGCGATGTCGTCTCCAGGGCGCCGGGCAAGCTCTACATCGCCGGAGAGTACGCCGTCGTCGAGCCCGGTCACCGAGCGGTCCTGGTTGCCGTCGACCGATTCATCACCGTACGCATCACGCCCTGCTCCCCCTCCGGCGAGTACGCGGGCACGATCAGCTCACGGCTCTACGCCAACGGCTCCAGGTCCTGGCGCCGCCGACCGCAGGACGGCCAGGCCGAGGCAGTCGGAGGAGAGGACGACTACATCATCTCGGCGATCCGAGTCGTTGAGGCGCTGGTGACCCAGGGTGGCGGCCGGCCACGCTCCTTCGACCTGAGCGTCTCCAGCGAGCTGGAGGAGGACGACGGGCGCAAGCTGGGACTGGGCTCATCATCAGCGGTGACGGTGGCGACGGTGCGCGCCGTCGCGACGTTCTACGGCATGGCCGCCGACGACCTGACCGTCTACAAGCTGGCGATGCTGGCCAGTGACACGGTCCAGCCGATCGGCTCAGGAGGAGACATCGCCGCGAGCGCCATGACCGGGTGGGTGGCCTACACCTCCCCCGACCGCTCATGGCTGCGCCGGGCCCGACAGCGAGCCGGGGCCGGTGGCATGAGCGATCTCGCGGAGGCGGACTGGCCAGGTCTGAGCGTCCGCCGCCTGCCGCCTCCTTCATTGCGGCTTCAGGTGGGCTGGACCGGTGCGCCCGCCTCCACCCCGGCCCTGGTCGCCGACGTCCAGACCCGATCCCACGGGGCCGATGACTACACCGTCTTCCTGCGCGACAGCCAGGACTGCCTGGCTCGTCTCATCACCGCGATCGAGGATGATGACGTCGCCCGGATCATGCGCCAGATCGCGCGCAACAGGGCTCTTCTGGCCGGGCTCAGCCGGATCGGCGGCCGGACCATCGAGACCACTGAGCTGTCGAGACTGGTCGAGATCGCGCTCGACCACGGGGCGACGGCTAAGAGCTCTGGCGCCGGGGGCGGGGACTGCGGAATCGCCCTGTGCCCACCGGCCACGGACCTGGTTGCACTGCGAGCCGCGTGGGAGACGGCCGGGATACGGCCTCTGGACCTGTCGGTCTACAGCCAGGACTCATCCGCTGCCTGCGCAGCCGACCCCGCTGAGGCACATGCTCATTCCTCGACCGCCTCCCCCGTTAAGGTCACCCCATGAGCCACGAGCCCATCACCTCGCAACGGGCCTCCCGTAAGGACGAGCACCTGGAGCTGGCGATGCGTCTGCACGGTCAGGACCGCGCCGGCGCCTTCGACGACGTCTCCTTCATCCATCACAGCCTACCGGGGGTCAGCGCCGAGCAGGTCGATATCGGCACCACCGTCCTGGGCTGCCGCTGGGAGGTCCCGTTCTACATCAACGCCATGACCGGCGGAACGCAGACAACGGCGGCTATCAATGCCGGTCTGGCCGAGGCGGCCGCTGAGGTGGGAGTCGCGATCGCCTGCGGTTCCCAGCACGTGGCCCTGCGTGACCCGGAGCGAGCGGACGGCTTCCACGTCATCCGACGCCGGGCCCCGGGCGCCTTCGTCCTGGCCAATGTCGGACCGACCGTCAGCCCTCAGGAGGCACTACAGGCCGTGGAGATGCTGGAGGCCAACGCCCTGCAGATCCACCTCAACGCGGCCCAGGAGCTGGTCATGCCCGAGGGCGACCGCGACTTCACCAACTGGAGCGAGGCGATCGCCGGCATCGTTGCGGCCGTGCCCGTCCCGGTGGTGGTCAAGGAGGTGGGCTTCGGGCTCTCACGCCGGACGATCGAGGCCCTGGCGCACACCGGTGTCGCGGCCGTCGACGTGGCCGGAGCGGGGGGCACGGACTTCATCGCCATTGAGAACGAGCGCCGACCGCAGCGCGACCTGTCCTACCTGGTCGGCTGGGGCCAGTCGACGGCGCTGTGCCTGCTGGAGTCCCTGGCAGTCACAGAGCCGGTCAGTCTGCCGGTGCTGGCCTCCGGGGGCGTGCGCAGCCCGCTCGACGTCGTCCGGGCACTGGCCCTGGGTGCCTGCGCCGTCGGGGCCTCCGGGCACGTGCTGCGCACCCTGGTCAAGGAGGGCCCCGAGGCCCTGTGCCAAGAGCTGCGCACCTGGAGCGAGCACGTGCGCACGCTCATGACCCTGCTGGGAGCGGCCGATGTCTCTCAGCTGCGTCGCACCGATGTTCTCGTCACCGGGAGCACCGCTGAGCGGGCCCGTCTGCTCGGCGTCGATCTGACCGGTCTGGCGCACCGCAGCGATAGCTAACCGTCACCAGGTGCTTCCATCAAGGGAGATCGTCCCTTCTGCCCCAAACTCCGACTGACTCATCGAGTGCTGGTATCAGGACTCAGCACCGGAGTCTTGCGTGGCCGATCGCAACAGACGTGCAGCGGAGGCCGGTCCCCAACCTCCGCCGCATCCCGCGAGAAGGAGATCAGGCCAGAGCAGCCAGGGCCTTGACGATGCCGGGGGCCGCGTAGAGGGACATGAACTGGACGCCGTAGGAGACCCCCAGTCGGTTGAGCGACCCGCACGCGATGCCCACAAGCAGGACCCCGAAGACATTGGCCAGGCCTGCCTTCTGGTCGGCGTCGATGTAGGCCAGCAGGAGGACGAAGGCGACGAACAGCGCCAGCACCGCCTCGTGGGGAATGCGACGCATGACGAAGTAGGTGATCTGCGAGGACCAGCGCACGGCGATGACGTACGTGATCGTAACCGCGGCAAGAGCCCCGATGGTCACGGTGATGATGAATCCGGGCAGATCCAGCAGGTGGTGCAGGTTGTGCTGCTTGGTGTAGACCGAGCCCGCATTGAACAGCGGACCGGCGGGGCCGACGGACACACCGGAGATCGGGACCCCGAGCGCCACCAGAGGAATGATGACGCCGGCCAGGTAGGTCGAGTGGGTCAGGGCGCTCATGACGGTCACTGCACGTTGCGCGCGGGGCACCCGGTCCTCCTTCTGGCGGGCCACGGAGGCCTCGCCCAGCAGGAAGGTCAGGCCCACCGGGCTGAGAATGAACAGCGGGGTGGAGACGGCGGCCATGGCGGCACTCCACCAGCCCTCGGACCTCGTGATGAGCCGCCCCGGCCACAACGCCTGCCGCTCGAAACCGGATCGCAGCAGCTCGGCCTTGGTGCGATTGCCGTGCGGCAGTGCCTCCCGGCGCTTGGCATTGAGCAGCTCCAGGAGGGTCAGGAGCATGGGCCCCACGGTGATACCGAGGAAGAAGGAGGTATTGACACTGGCCTTCTCAGGGATAATCCCCGCCCCTCGGTAGAGCGCCGGAAGCGCCTGGAACAGAAGTGCCATGGGAAGAATCGATACCAGGGAGAGAATTCGGTTCTTTCCGAGCAGTGCCAGAATCACGGCTCCGGCAGCCAGGACGATATCGGAGTTGGACTTGATCCAGTCGGCCATGGGCAGCAGCAGACCGGCAAGGAGGAAGCTCAGGGGAATGGAGATAAGAGTTCCGATGGCCGACCCCACCGCCATCTTCCGGATCGTGTCTGAGGCCAGGCCTTTGTTGCGCAGCACCATGGCGTGATCCATGAGCGGAGCGGACATGACTCCGCCGGGCAGTCCCACCAGCGCCGTCGGGATCCCGTTCATGAGGTTGAGCGTGACCACGGCGGAGATGAAGAAGGCGAGCACTACGTGCGGTGGTGCCCCAGCCAGGATGATCGCCAGAGTGACGGGGGCCAGCACCCCGGTCTCATCGGTCCCGGGGATGAAACCGATGAAGGTGTAGAGGACCACGGCAGCCAGGATGGCAGCCGCCATCATGAGGAGAAGACTCACAGTCACTGGTCTCCCCCTTCACTCGCCCCGATGTTCAGCTCATCGACAATGGTGACCTCACGTTTAGGAGTCACAAGGAAGCAGCAGGCGATAAAACCGATAGTGGAGGCCCCCAGCCCCCAGAACAGCGGCTTGCCTCCGAGATAAACGGAGAACAGCACCGCCGCGACGACACATATCACCGATATCAGGAGACAGACAATCAAGTCTCTGGGCGATACGAGGTCATTCCATACCTCGATATTGTTCTGACGCTCCGTGTTCTCGGAGTCGACGTCATCCGTACTGCACACGATTGGTGATCGTAGGCGAGCCGCCCAAGACGCTCCATATGTTGTTCACCATGACTTTGCAGGCGCCGTGTAACAAAACCGCATCATCCTTGCGGTCCCACCGGGAACATTCACAGGAGCACGGTGGCGAACAGGCCCACCTGCTCAAAGCCCAGGGAGCGGTAGAGCGCCATGGCAGGGGCGTTGTAGTCGTTGACGTAGAGGCTCACGACGCCGTCGGCGCCGACATGGTCCCGGCGCACGGCGTCCACCACACCGGCCAGGGCCGCCGCCCCGACTCCCCGCCCACGCAGGTCGGGGCGGGTCCACACGCCGGTCAGCTGGGCGACGCCACCTGTCGGGGAGTGCCACAGGGCCCCGACGTCGGCCTTGAAGGCCACCGCCCGGGGCGATTCGGGCTGGACAGGCCCACCGGCGCCGTCGTCGAGGACGACGTAGCTGCGCCCCTGCTCGATGAGCCAGCCGACGTGGCGGCTGTATCCGGAACCGTCGGTGGTGGGGTCGTAACCGAGCTCACCGATGAACATGTCCACCGAGGCCGGAAGGACCATCTCCGTCTCACTGGGCTGCGCTGGACGGACCGCCCGCCCCACCCAGGACAGGGACGGGTGACGGGGTCGGCACGCACTGCCCAGCCCCGAATGCGCGTGGGGCGCGGCGAGGACCGGCTGCCTCCAGCGCTCCTGACGGGCTCGCACCCCCTGCTCGCTGAGCGCACCCCAGATCGCCGCGACGTCCCGGGCCGGCCCACAGACGGAACCGTGCCTGGACAGACGAGGTCTGCAGTGCTCGGCCAGCGCCCAGATCTCACCGGCATCCGCTGCCCGCAGACCGTGCTCGGGGCGTCCGGCCAGGCCGAAGGGCATGAGGGAGCCGACCGACCAGGCCGCGGCGACGGGCTGTGCCAGTCCGCCCAGGGCGACGACGTCTCCGCGTCCCCAGCGGGTCCAGCGCTGCATCTGCTGGACCAGGCTCACGGCGCAGACCGGATCCAGAGCGCACAGCGACATGACTCCCGACACCTGATCGGAGGGAACTGGTGTCAGGCGGTCGGCGTGACGCTGAGCGCGTCTCGTGTCGCGGTGCCGCAGGAAGCTCATACCCGTCAGGCCCGGGCGGGCGCTCGTCGCGCCCTGCCCTCACCGGTCCTCAGCCGGCTGCGGAGACCATGGGGCTGGTGCCGGCCAGGGCCTCCTCCCCGAGTTCCTCGGCCATCTCTGCGGCCATGGCCTCGGCGTGCTTGAGGAGGGTCTCGACGACCTGGTCCTCGGGGACGGTCTCGACGACCTGGCCGCGCACGAAGATCTGCCCCTTGCCGTTGCCCGAGGCGCAGCCCAGGTCCGCCTCGCGGGCCTCACCGGGGCCGTTGACGACGCAGCCCATGACGGCTACGCGCAGCGGTGCCGTGACCTTCTTGAGCCCGGACTCCACCTCTTCGGCCAGGGTCCACACATCCACCTGGGCGCGGCCGCAGGAGGGACAGGAGACGATCTCGAGCTGGCGCTCGCGCAGCCCCATGAACTCCAGCAGCTTGGTGCCCACCTTGACCTCCTCGACCGGAGGAGCGGACAGCGAGACCCGAATGGTGTCGCCGATGCCCTCGGCCAGCAGGGTGCCGAAGGCGGCGCAGGACTTGATGGTGCCCTGGAAGGCGGGGCCAGCCTCGGTCACGCCCAGGTGCAGGGGCCACTGGCCGG
>CAJZFF010000108.1 GCA_915069725.1 uncultured Actinomyces sp. | reverse complement strand
CGGCGGCCGCACCCTGCGCCTGATGCCTAGCGACGAGGAGTGCGTCTATCAGAGCGGCGGGTCCTACAGCCGCCCCAACGGTCTGGGCGGCCCCGACGCCGTCATGTTCATGGATGGCGCCACCAAGGCTACGATCACCATGCAGGGGTCGGGTTACTCGGCTGTCGCGCTGGGTCTGATCGTCGCCACCGACTTCGGCGACGCTCCGCAGTCCTACGGCTATTCCGGCGCCCTCTTCCAGCCCACGTGGCAGGGCGGCGAGGTCACCTCGACCACCGACGCCTTCGGCGTGCAGCCCCAGGCCACCATGTCTCTGGATCACAGCGCCCCCCGCCTCGGCGAGCGCATCGACGCCGAGGGCTATCAGAGGTTCAGCGCCGATGCCCGGGGCGATGATGATGACGGCCTGTTCGACGACGAGGACGCCATCGATACCACCACGTGGGACGGCGGTATCCGTACGGCGCCGGGCGAGAACCATACCGAGTCCCTCACCTGCGAGGGCTCGGGGAAGATCGCCGGGTGGATCGATTGGAACAACAACGGCGTCTTCGACGACGCTGAGAAGAGCGATGAGGTGGCCTGCACCGATGGCGCCGCGACGCTGACGTGGAAGGTCCCCGACGATGTGACGAACACCGTGCGCAGCGTCGACGACGAGCCCGGTTCCAAACCCGACAGCTACATGCGCGTGCGCATGACGAACGACAACGGCGGTGACGGCCAGAAGCCCACGGGCATCACCGCGACCGGTGAGGTCGAGGACTACAAGGTCTCCATCCGCATCCCCACCCTCCAGCTGAGCAAGAGCGTGGACAACACCTATGCCTCCGACGAGGTGCCCGGCCTGTCCGCGGATCGGTGGACCGTCGAGGGCAGTTCCGGCGCGATCACCCGCTCCGGCCAGGGCACCACGGGCGACCCGCAGTCCATCCCCCAAGGGGAGGTGTCCCTGTCCGAGAGCTCGGAGGATCCGCAGGCCGCGGGGTACGAGCCCGGCCAGTGGGAGTGCCAGGAGACTGCGGACACCAACGGCGAGTCCTACTCGTCGACGGTCGGGGAATCCAGCAACGGCCAGGCGACGCTGACGGTGCGCAATCAGGACCGCGTCACATGCGCCATCACCAATAAGACGAAGCCGGGCTCTGTGACCTGGAAGAAGCTCGATGCCGATGGGACGACCCTTCTCGGCGGGTCCCAGTGGACCCTGTCGGGGCCCGGCGTCCCCGCTGGCACCCGCGTGACCGACTGTGTCGACACGTGCGCGTCGGGTCCCTACGAGGACCAGGACCCCGAACCGGGCAGGTTCAGCCTGACCGGCCTGACATGGGGCACCTACTCGATCGAAGAGGCCGCGGCGCCCGCGGGCTACACCCCCGCCACCGGCACGTTCACTTTCACTCAGATCACCGGCTCCTCCCTCGAGGGGACGCTGGAGGACGCCGACGGCGTCGTGGATGGTGGCGTGGTCAATGGACGCTTCACCGGCTCGGTGACCTGGACGAAGGTCGACGCGGATAACGCCGCGCCGCTGTCGGGCTCGACCTGGACCCTCACCGGTCCGGACGTGCCCGAGGGCACGGTGATCTCCGACTGCGAGCAGGCCACCTGCGAGCAGGGCCCGTACAAGGACCAGGATCCGGCGCCCGGCTCCTTCAAGGTCAGCGGGCTGGGCTGGAGCGACCAGGCGTACGCCCTGAAGGAGAAGGACGCCCCGGCCGGATACAAGGTGGACAAGAGCTCGCACGAGTTCACGATCGCCCCCGATGGGCTCGACTACTCCTTCGATGCGGCCTTCGAGAATTCCAAGACCACCGTGCCGACGCTGCCGCTGACCGGCGGTTTGGGCATGGACATCTTCCTGATCGGAGGCGGGGTGCTGGCCGCTCTCGCCCTGGTCGCCGGAATCGTGAGGAGGCACCGCGCACACTCCTGAGTAAGCACTGCCATTGAGCGGCGTGAGCCGTGGCGCCCGAGCGGGTCCGTCCCGCGAGGGCGCTCGGCGAACCGCCCGTCCATCCCATCCATCCCACATCCGCGCGGCTGACCGCGCACGATGAAAGGACACCCCTTCCCATGAGAACCACACCTCGCGGCCTTGGACGCCGCGGGGCCGCCGCCGTCGGCGCCCTTGCTCTCGGCCTCGCCGGCCTGGGGGCCACGACCGCCGCCCAGGCGGCCGACCTCGGCAACATCGACACCGGCAGGACCGGGGCGATCCTCATCCACAAGCACGAGTCCGGCTCGCAGAATGCCAACGGCACCGCCGACGGTCAGACCGCCACCGGCGGCGATGGCGTCGCCGACGTCCTGGACTCCGCCCTGGACGCCTCGGGCTACCTCGCCGAGCTGCGCGCCAGCGACGACCCCCAGGACGCCACCCGCGTGGAGAACCTCGCCGAGCTCCACTCCGTGGCCAGCGACTTCCAGGCCGCCAACCCCGACGGCACCCTGGCCGACTTCCTCGAACGCGTCTCGCTCGTGGCCGACTCCGACCAGCTCCCGCCCAGCGCCGACCTGGAGGACGAGGACGCCCGGCAGGCCGAGGAGCAGGGCCAGATCACCCTCATGACCGTCCACACCGCCAAGGGCCTGGAGTTCCCGGTCGTCTTCGTCACCGGCATGGAGGACGGCACCTTCCCCCACACCCGCTCCCTGGCCGAGGAGACCGAGCTCGCCGAGGAGCGGCGCCTGGCCTATGTGGCCCTCACGCGCGCCCGCGAGCGCCTCTACCTCACCCGCGCCGCCGTGCGCTCGGCCTGGGGAGCCGCCAACGCCATGCCCGCCTCCCGCTTCCTCGACGACGTACCGGACGAGACCATCGACTGGAAGCGCCTGGCCTCCTCCATGGAGGCGCTGCGCGGCGGTGGCACCGGCTGGGGCAGCAGCTGGGGTGAGGGCGGCTTCGGCTCGGGCGGGCGGCGCTCGGGCACCTCCCGGCAGAGCTCCTACTCCGACGACGATGACTTCGCCCCGCCCGTGGGCGCAGGCACCAAGCGCTCGGGCAAGCTGGGGCGCGTGGAGACCGCCCAGGACCGGGCCGCCAAGCGCGCCTCCGCCCGCCTCGAGGCCCGCGGCAAGCAGAGCGACTCCTCACCGGCCGGCGCTGCCGCCTCGGAGGACCTGCCCGCAGCCGTCGCCGGGCTGAGGACCGGCGACCAAGTGCGCCACGACTCCTACGGGGTGGGCACCGTCGTCGGCCTGGAGGGCAAGGGACGGTCCCTGACCGCCCGCGTCGAGTTCGTCATCGACGGCGCCCCCGCCACCAAACGCCTCATCCTGCGCTACGCCCCCGTCGCCAAGATCTGACGACACCATCCGACATCAACCTCCTGCGGTACCGGAAACCGTACTGAAGGCGGTGGGCACCGGTTCCTCCTGGCGGGGGAGGTGTGGCAATCGGCAGGGAGGAAACACTGGGGTCATGAACGCCCCGGCCTCCTTCCCGACATCATCAGTGGAGCCGCGGGCTCCTCGACTCCTGGACCGGCTCATCCCGGTCAGTCCCCAGTGGCGCATCCCTCCGCGAAAGGCGGAGCGCCTCGGCTGGCTCCAGCTCCTTCTGGGGATCCTGGTCGTCCTCGGCGCTCAGATGATCGTCGGGCTGCTGGCGGTGGCGACTGGACTCGTGCGACACGGGGACGGGGCGGCAGCCCGGCCGGGTGTCGCGTTCATCGTCGCGATCAGTGCCGTGCCCCTGGCCCTGCTCGGGTACTGGCTGGTGGTGCGCTTCGTCGGTGGCCGGCCGGTCATCGAACTGGGCGAGCGTGGGGCGGCACTGCGCGAGCTCCTGGCCGGCCTGGCCGTGGGTGCGCTGCTCATGTGCACCGTCATCGCGGTCCTGGCCCTGCTCGGTTCCTATCACGTGGTGGATGTCGGCTGGAGCACCGGGATCCTTGTCGGCCTCCAAGCCGGTATCGTCGCCGGATTCACCGAGGAGATCCTCGTCAGAGGTGTCATGCTGCGCCTCATCGAGGGGTGGCTGGGGACCTGGTGGGCGCTGGCCATCACCGCGGTGTTCTTCGGCGCCGCTCACCTCGGCAACCCTCAAGCCACCATCTTCGGTGCGGCGGCGATCGCACTGGAGGCGGGCATCCTGCTGGGTGCCTGCTACCTGCTCACCCGTCGCCTGTGGCTGGCGATCGGTCTGCACGCCGCCTGGAACTTCGTCCAGGGCGGCATCTTCGGCTCCGACATCTCCGGCACCGGGTCAGGACGCGGACTCATCGAGGCCCGCTTCACCGGCCCCGACCTGCTCACCGGCGGAGTCATGGGAATCGAGGCGTCCGTCGCCGCGGTCATCGTGTGCACGGCGGCCGGTCTGGCCATGCTGTTGGCGGTCCGTCGGCGCGGGCTCGTCGTCCCGCCCTGCTGGCGCCGTCCGCCTCAGGCCGCACTGGACGGCACGCAGCCGGCCTAGGATCCGTCACGAAACCAGGACACCAGGACGGAGCACCTTGTGTTCGTACCATAGGGCGCGCGGTCGTCCCCTCTACCCCTCGAACGCGAGGATTGAGGTACGACCGCGACGTCGAGCACCTCGGGCGGTGACGGCCTGAGCGGGCCGCAACCGGATCAGCTGCGGCTCGGCACCAGGCGCACGGGGCGCCGCTCGGCCCGGAAGTCGTTGACCGGGGCCTCGGAGGCGTAGCCCAGGGCAAAGCCCGTGATGAGGCGATAGTCCGACGGCGCCTCGAACTCGGCGTCGAAGGGACGGCGCCAGGTGGCCAGGACCCCCAGGGGACAGGAGTCGACGCCGTGGGCCTTGGCGGACAGGAACAGGGTCTGCAGCATGATCCCGGCGTCGAGCGCGGCGAAGGGCATGAGGCCCTCGTGGACCAGGACGAAACCGATGACCGGGGCGCCGAAGGCCTCACAGTTGCGGCGGGCGGCCGCGTCACGGGCCTCACGGTCCTTGCGGGCGATGCCCATGTGCGCGTACAGCCGGCCACCGACCGCCTGGGAGTGGGGCAGCAGGTCCGCGGGGTAGGGCGCCCAGGTCGGGTAGTCGCCGTCGGGCGCCTTGCCGCTCAGGGCCAGACGGGCCATCGCCCCGGGCTCCTTGTGCTGGAGGGGGAGGGCAGCGTCGAACTCCTCGACGTAGGCCGCGCGCAGCCGATCCGCCTGCTCACCGGTCGCCAGCGCCACCATGAAGGGGCGCGTATTGGACCAGCTCGGTGCTTGGCGGGCATCCTCCAGGATCTCCTCGATAACCTCAGACGGTACGGGATCAGCCCGGAAGTCCCGCACGGAGTGCCGGGAAGCGACCAGTTCGGAAAAGGTCTCGGGGTTCATTACGGCGTCTCCTGAGGCGGGTGCTGATGGCGGGGGCCGAAGGTGGAGTCGTCCAGCTGGCGCAGGACCCGGGCCGGGTTACCCACCGCCAGGCTGCTGGCAGGAATGTCCTTGGTGACCACTGAGCCCGCGCCGATGACGCAGTTGTCCCCGATGGTCACACCCGGGCAGACGATGACCCCGCCGCCCAGCCACACGTTGTCCCCGATCGTGATGGGGTCGGCCGCCTCCAGGGAGCAGGCGCGCGGCGTCGGCTCCAGGGGATGGACCGGCGTGAGCAGCTGGACGTTCGGGCCGATCTGGCAGTGCGCGCCGATACTGATCCGGGCGACGTCGAGGGCCACGAGCCCGTAGTTGACGAAGGTCCCCTCACCTACGGCGATGTTGTCCCCGAAGTCCACGCGCACCGGCGGCAGCAGGTGTGCCTTGTCGCCCAGCCCCGGGATCGCGGAGCGCAGCAGGTCCCAGCAGTCCTCCTCGCCCTCGGCGAAGGCCCGCTCGAAGCGGTGGAGCATCTTGCGGGCGTGGGCGGCGATCCTGGCGTTGTCCGGGTCGTCGGCGACGTACCAGTCACCGGCGAGCATGCGCTCGCGGTTGGTGCGGTCGTCGCCGACGAAGTAGGGCTCGGCCTCGGGAAAGCGCGGAGAGGGAATCTCACTCATGACCGACAGCCTAGCCGCGGCCTGTGGCGCCGCCGGCCAGTGTGAGCTCATCCGCCAGAGTCGGTCCTCGCGCCGTGCTCAGGAGTGGGGGAGCACCTCGGCCACGGCCGCCCGCAGCGTCTCCGGCAGGCCCAGGGCCTCGAGCTCACCCAGCAGGGCGGTTCCGCTCAGGCCCCGCTGCACCGCGTCCCAGGCCAGGTCCTTGGCCATGTACTCCACACGCGCGGCGTCCAGGATCGCGTGGACCTCATCACGCCAGTCGGCCGGGGAGTGCTTCGTGCCACGAAGGACCAGCTGGACGCCGTCGATGAGCTCCTGGCGGCTCAGCTCCTCCAGGTGCACCAGCGTCCCGGCCCCCAGGGTGAAGCCGTCGCCGTCGACCTCCTCAACGATGAGTCGGCGTGCCTGATCACCCACCCCCAGCCAGGCGCCCGTGGCCTGTCCGGCCAGAAGCCTCACCCTCACCTGCCGTGAGGCCGG
>CAJZFF010000107.1 GCA_915069725.1 uncultured Actinomyces sp. | reverse complement strand
GCTCAAGCGGCTCGATCCGTCTATAAGCGCCGTGCCCTGCCGGTCCTCCTCTGCGCAGCGCTCGCAGCGGCTCTGCTCGTCGCACCGCGGCTACTGCCGCTGGATACACGAGCCGAGAACGGAACCGTTCGTGTTGGAGCCGTCCAGGGAAACGTCGCCACGGACTTCGAGGACGCCTTCAACCGGGCCCTGGAGGTGACTGGCAACCACGCTGAGGCCACGAGGAAGCTGGCCGACGACGTCGGCCCCGGCAACCTCGACATGGTCATCTGGCCGGAGAACTCCGCAGACCTGGACCCTCGCGACTACCCGGCCTCGGCGACCATCGTCGATGAGGCCGCCCAGGCGGTCCAGGCACCGGTGCTCGTGGGCGCGGTTCCTGTCGTCGACGACATCCGCTACAACGACGTCCTCATCTGGAATCCCGGAGACGTCTCGGGCAAGACGGCTCATCCTTACTACCGCAAGCACCGGCCCGTGCCCTTCGCGGAGTACATCCCCTCCCGTTCCCTGGTACGTCGCCTGACCACCCAGGTCGACCGGGTCGGCATCGACATGCTGCCCGGCACCGGCCCCAGCACCTTGACGGTTCCGGCCGTCACCCAGGGCCGGGACGTCACCTTCGCCATGGGCATCTGTTTCGAGGTCGCCTACGACGACGCCCTGCGCACCGGAGTCAAACAGGGCGGGCAGGCGATCATCATCCCGACGAACAACGCCTCCTTCCTCGACTCCGGCGAGGCCGCCCAGCAGCTCGCCCAGGGCCGCGTCCAGGCAGTGGTCCACGGCCGCAGTGTCATCCAGGCCTCCACTGTCGGTTACACCGCGATCATCAATCCCCGCGGCGAGGTCGAGCAGGTCACCCAACCCTATACTCAGGCGAGCCTCGTGGCCGATGTCCCGCTGCGCAGCTCACAAACCGTCGCCGACCGCCTCGGCCCCGTCCCCGGCCTCATCATCCTGGCCGGAGCGGGTGTGCTGCTCGGAATCGGTATTCTGCACCAGACACACCTGCGCAGGAAGACGGCGGCGCAGGTTCACCGGCGTCGGCGCTGATCTCATATACCCTCAGGGTGTCTCAGGTGGCCTTGGTGCCACGCAGCTCAACCATGGAGAGAGAAGTGAAGGCACTCGTCGTCATCCCGACCTACAACGAGATCGAGTCCCTGCCCACGGCACTGGACCGGGTCCGCGAGCACGCTCCTGAGGCGGACATTCTCGTCGTCGACGACGGTTCTCCCGACGGCACCGGCGACTACGCCGACACCCGTGCCGACGAGGACTCCCACATCCATGTCCTGCACCGCTCGGAGAAGAACGGGCTGGGCCCGGCCTACCTCGCCGGGTTCTCCTGGGCACTGGCCGCCGGCTACGAGCTCATCGTGGAGATGGATGCCGACGGCTCCCACCGCGCTGAGGACCTGGCCCTGCTCATTCAGCGCGCCGAGATGGCCGACGAGCCGGACCTCGTCATCGGCTCGCGGTGGGTCTCCGGCGGCGCCACCGAGGGCTGGGACGCCAAGCGCGTGGCCCTGTCCAAGGCCGGGAACCTCTACATCAACGCCATGCTGGGGCTGCGCGTCAAGGACGCCACCGCGGGCTTCCGGGTGTTCCGCGCCTCGATCCTGCGCCGCATGGACCTCGGGAAGGTCGAGGCTCTCGGCTACGGGTTCCAGGTCAACATGACCAAGCTGGTTGACGAGATCGGCGGACGCATCGTGGAGATGCCGATCACCTTCCTGGAGCGGGAGGCCGGTCAGTCCAAGCTCTCGGGGGGCATCTTCACCGAGGAGCTGTCCCTGGTGACCCGCTGGGGTGTCGCCAAGCGCTCCGGCCAGCTGCTCGATGCGGCCAAGGTCGCCGGGAGCAGGCTGCGCGCCGCCCGCGACAAGCGCCGTCGGGCCGCTGCCGGGTACCAGCAGCAGCGCCCGACGAGCTCATCGCGGCAGAAGCGCTCCTGACGGCTTTCAGCCGCTGACCCGCTCGCGGTAGACCTCACCGCTGCGCAGCGCCTCGAGGCGCTCGTTGAGGAGAACCTCGAGCTCATCGACCTTGCGGCGCTCCAGGAGCATGTCCCAGTGGGTGCGCGGGGTCTTCTTGGGCTCGTCGGGCTCGGGCTCGTCCTCGCCGCGTCGTGCGGCGATCTGGCCGCACTCGGGGCACTCCCAGGTGGGAGGCACCTCGGCCTCGGTGGACATCGGGATCCTGGTGACGTGCGCCATCGGGCACTCGTAGCTGACGATCATCCGCTCAGCGAACTCGACGCCGTCCTCCGACTCCATCGACTTCGCGCCAATGGTCATGCCTCGCAGTGCGCGGTCTGCCATGCTTGTGGTCTCCTTGTGGCTCGTCTCTCGTGGTGTCCCAGTTCTGACGGAGCGTGCGGCTCCCGCTCAGCCTCCAGGGCACCGGTGCGTCAACACCGAAGGAAGGTGCAGTGTTCCCGCTGGGTTCCCACTGGGTTCCCCGGCATCGACGCGATCAGGGTAATGATGATACCGGTTGGCGTCTAACGCGGCGTCGTCGGCCCGTTTCAGTGACCACCCCGCGCCTCGCATCACCGGAATCAGCGGAACCGGCGCCTATAGAGCCTGTGCGGGCCAGCCGGGACCGGCATACTTGGCTTCATGGCTCAGCGCATCGGCATTCTTACGGCGGGCGGCGACGCCCCGGGACTCAACGCGGCGATCCGAGGTTTCGGAAAGGCGGCGATCCAGCAGCACGGCTGGGAGCTCGTCGGCTTCCGGGACGGCATGCGCGGTCTGGCCGAGAACCGCTTCACTGAGCTCGACCCCGCTGCCCTGTCCGGGATCCTCACCACCGGCGGAACCATGTTGGGAACCAGCCGGGACAAGGTGCATCGGATGATGGTGGACGGCGAGCCCCGGGACATGGTGCCCACCATCGTGGACAACTGTGAGAAGGACGGGATCGACGCCCTGGTCTGCCTCGGCGGGGGCGGGACCGCGAAGAACGCCAAACGCCTCATGGATGCGGGTCTCAACGTCATCCACTTGCCCAAGACCATCGACAACGACATCGTCCACACCGACTCCTCCTTCGGTTTTGCCACAGCCCTGGAGATCGCCACTCAGGCCGTGGACCGCTTGCACTCGACGGCGCACTCCCACCACCGCATCATCCTCACCGAGATCATGGGGCACCGAGCTGGATGGCTGGCTCTGGGCGCCGGCATCGCGGGCGGGGCGGATGTCATTCTGCTGCCGGAGATCCCGTACTCGGTGGACGCGATCGCGGACAAGATCGAGCGGCGCCGCTCCCACGGGTCGTCCTTCTCCGTTGTGGCTGTGGCCGAGGGGGCGCTGTCCGTGACGGATCACGCCGAGCTGGAGCACGCTCGCGCCCTGGTCAAGGACGCTTCCAGTCCCGAGCGCAAGGCGATGGCCAAGCGGGGTGTCAAGCGTCTGGAGGCCTCTCACCGCGCCAATACCTTCACCCTGGCCGAGCAGCTGGAGAGCCTGACCGGGTTGGAGGCGCGCGTGTCCATCCTGGGGTACGTCCAGCGCGGTGGTTCGCCTTGCGGAGCGGATCGTCTCCTGGGCACGCGTCTGGGCGTGGCCGGTGCCGATGCAATCGCCGAGGGCCGTTACGGCGTCATGGTGGCCGACCGCGGTCACGGCACGGAGCTGGTGCCGCTCAAGGATGTGGCCGGTCACACCAAGTTCGTTCCGGCCGACCACGAGTGGATCCAGGCCGCTCGCGCCGTGGGGACGGCGCTGGGGGACTGAGAGCCCAGCCTGAGCGGCGGGCGGCTGTGCGCCTCAGCGGGGGAGGAGTGGCCCCGGAGTCCAGGCGACCTCTCCCGGCTCCACGCCGGCCGGGGCGTCTCCGGAGACGATGACGTCTGCGCGCTGCCAGGGGCGGTCCTTGGCGAAGAAGAGGCGCTCGCCGGCCATCCACCAGTGCCAGAAACGCACCGACTCCTCGGCGTCGCCGTTGACTCCCTCAGCGATATCCCGCTTGATGCCGCGGCGCTCGGCCACGTCATCGCCGGTCTGGACCCATACGTGCGCATCGATGAGGCTGCGCACTGCGGCCAGGCCCGCCCCAGTCCCCTCGACGAGGACCAGGGGAGAGCCGGCCGGGATCCGGATGGAGCCCTCGCGTCCGTGCTCGCGCCACTTGTCCGGGACCAGGTCGAGGCTGCCGGCCCGACGCAGCTGAGTCAGGGTGTCGACGTACAGCTGGTCCCAGTCGTAGAGCGGCTCATTCCAGATGAGATCGTCCAGGTGGAAGGCTTGTGCGCCGGGGAAGGCTGCGGTCAGCGCCGTAGTGAGCGTAGTCTTGCCCGATCCACCTCGCCCGTCGACAGCGATGATCGCCGGCCGCCCCTGGGGCGTGCCGACAAGGCTCAGCAAGTGCGCAACGAGCTCGTCGGTGGCACTGACCCGCCACCGAGTGACAGCGGGCTCCTCCGACTGGAGCTGGATGGAGTCAGTGTCACTGACCTGACAGAAACGACTACCGTCAACAGCACTCTGATTTTTATTCATGTAATATCCCTCCTTGAATGCCAGTCAGTGATATCATGTCATCATGGCACACTTTCTTATTCTTGATATCACGTACACGCAAGGCGCCGAAGCTGTTGACCCTTACCTGGAGGATCATCGCCGGTACCTTACTCGCCACTACGAAGACGGAAGATTCCTGGCCAGCGGTCGCAAGGATCCCAGAACAGGCGGGATCATCATCGCCGTCGGTACGCGCGACGAGGTTTCAGAAATCGTGTCCGAAGATCCTTTCGTAGTGAATGGTGTCGCAGAGTATGCCATCACCGAATTTATTCCAACAATGACAGCACCCGATCTTGAAAATTATCGAGAAGTTTTGTGAACAACAAAATGAACTCCTCAATTCATTGCAGAGAACGGCTCATGAGGGTCAGGTCGAGGATCTGACCATGTTTCTCGCCGGCCTGCGGGACAGTGCCGACAGTGGTGAAACCATAGCGCTCGTGCAGGCGCACCGAGGTCGCGTTACCCGCCTCAATGAGAGCGATCATTGTGCGGTCCCCAGCCCGCCGTGAGGCCTCGATGAGGGCGGCGAGGAGTCTGGCACCAAGACCTTTGCCTTGCGCCGCAGGGCTCAGGTAGATCGAGTCCTCAACGGTACGGGCGTAGCCCTCGTAGGAATGCCAGGGACCGGCCACCGCGAAGCCGACAACGTCCTGTGGCTCACCACTGACGTGAACGACGAGAGCCGTTCCGCGCTGCACCATGGGCGCCAGCCAGGCCTCAGCCCCAGCATGGTCCTGCTCAATGCTGGTCCAGATGGCCAGGGACTCCCGCACGGCGGCGTTACGGATCCGGCGGATCGCGGGGGAGTCCGCCATCGTCGCCGGACGGATTCGGTAGGTACGTGCCGCGTCGGCACGTCCATCATCCTGCACCTCACTCGGGGGCATGGTCGTTGTCCTCCTCGACGTACCGGGCGAGGTACTGCCCCGTCAGTGTGCTTCGCTCCGCCACCATCTGCGCCGGCGTTCCGGTGAACACGACGCGGCCGCCGTCATGGCCCGATCCAGGGCCAAGATCTATGATCCAGTCGGCGTGCGCCATCACGGCCTGATGGTGCTCAATGACGACGACGCTGCGTCCGGAGTCCACGATCCTGTCCAGTAGCGCGAGCATGGCCTCGATATCAGCCGGGTGGAGTCCGACGGTCGGTTCATCGAGGACGATGACACGGCCTTCTTGCCCCAGGTGGACGGCGAGCTTGAGCCGCTGGCGCTCACCACCGGACAGGGTGGTCAGCGCCTGGCCGAGGCGGAGGTAGCCGAGCCCGACGTCCTCCATCCGTGCCAGGATTCTGGATGCTGCCGGCAGACGCGTCTCGCCCTGGGAGAAGAACTCCAGTGCCTCGGTGACGCTCATGTCCAGGACGTCTGCGATACTTCGTCCGCGGAGCCGGTAGGCCAGTACCTCATCGTTGAAACGGCGCCCCTGGCATGCCTCACAGCAGGACTCCACGGTCTCCATGAAGCCCAGCTGTGTCTCAATGACACCGGAGCCACCGCACACGGGACAGGCTCCTTCTGAGTTGGCCGAGAAGTACGCCGGCTTGGCGCCCTTGTCCTTATTGGCTTTGGCGAAGGCCTTGCGAACGGGGTCAAGAACTCCGGTGTACGTCGCCGGATTCGAGCGCCGAGACCCCTTGATCGGGCTCTGGTCGATCGTCACCACGTCATCCATGGGGGAGAGGTGGCCGTGGATGAGACTCGATTTACCGGAACCGGCAACGCCCGTGACAACAGTGAGAACGCCTGTGGGTATATCGACATCGACGTGGCGAAGATTGTTCGTGCTGGCGCCACGAATCTGGATTCTTCCCGCGGGGGAGCGAGGGGTGTTCTTGATCTGCAGATGGTCGGTCAGGTGGCGCCCGGTGAGAGTATCGGAGTCACGCAGCTGCTCAACGGTT